>JAFGUY010000105.1 GCA_016938245.1 Candidatus Omnitrophota bacterium
ACACAATATATTGTAATTTTTTATTGACAAGCAATTACCCGCCATGATATTATTGTCTGTAAAAATTAAACCGTCTTATATTTTTAGGAGAGAATTATGAAAAAGATTTTGTATGTGGTTCTTGATGGAGTGGGTGATCTGCCGATAAAAGAACTTGGCAATAAGACTCCGCTTGAAGCAGCGGTTACGCCTAATATGGACAGGCTTGCGCAATCCGGTAAGACTGGGATTGTCTATACTGTTGGTAAAGGGATTGCCCCGGAATCGGATATCGCGGTAATCAGCCTTTTAGGATATGATGCGCATAAATATTATACCGGGCGGGGCCCCTTGGAATCATTTGCCGAAGGGTTAGCGGTAAATAACGGGGATGTAGCTTTGAGGGTAAATTTTGCTACGGTTGCCGAAGACGGTAAAACCATAAAAGACCGGCGCGTGGGAAGAAACCTTACTACTGAAGAGGCAGCTGCTTTAGCTAAAGAGATAAATTCAAAAGTTACCTTATCAAGTGCGACCTTTGAATTTAAAAGCACAATCGGCCATCGCGGAATACTGGTTATAAGAGGGATGCGCCAGAAATTATCCGGATGGATTACCAATACTGATCCTGCCTACGGCAGGGAAGGCGTTTTCGGGGTAGCGCTAGAAAAGTTTGAGAATACCGTAGCCACCTCTGTACCTATGGAGGGGTATGAAAATGACCTTAGCGCAAAAGAGGCTTCTAAGCTTTTAAATGAATTCAATGAAAAATCCATTAAAGTTTTAAATGAATCCGCCACAAATAAAAAGCGGGTAAGCGAAGGCAAGATGCCGGGGAATTTAATCCTTTCGCGCGATGCCGGAGATCACCTTCCTGAATTTCCTCCTATATCAAGCGTATTTAACCTAAAATTTGGCTCTTTTGTGCAGATGCCGGTTGAGAAGGGAATCGCGCTTTTAACCGGAATAGATATTATTGATGTGCCTCAATCCAGCGGGCATCTGGATGTGGATTATCCTATATGGGCGAAGATCGCGCTTGATTCAATACAGAAATACGACGGTATTTACGTGCACCTAAAGGGGCCGGATGAGCCTGCCCATGACGGAGATTTTAAGAAGAAGAAAGAGAGTATTGAGGCTATAGATAAATATTTCTTTTCCAGCCTTTTGCCTGAATTAGATATTGCTAATACCATTATCGCCATAACTGCCGACCATTCCACTGTCTGCGCAGTTAAGGCGCATACTGCGGATCCCGTACCGCTATTGGTTTGCGGAGGCAATATCAAGCCTGACGGCTCAATGAGCTTCTCCGAGCGTGCCGCAAAATTAGGCTCAATAGGAGAGCTCTTAGGCAATCAGATATTGCCGTTTTTAGTTAACTTAGCTAAACAATAACCTTTTTAATTAGTCCATCCCGGGGTCGGATTTAATTCTGGCCCCGCGCTTGTTTATTTGATTTCAATTTAGTGGTATAATTTTAGGGATGAAAAATTACGACATTATAGTTGTGGGTGCGGGGCATGCGGGGATTGAGGCTGCGCTTGCCAGCGCGCGCATGGGTTGTAGCACCGCGATGGTTACCTTAAAAAAGGAGACCATCGGCCTTATGAGCTGTAATCCTGCGATCGGAGGCGTAGGAAAGGGCCAGCTGGTGAAAGAAATCGATGCCTTAGGCGGAGAGATGGCGCGGGCTATTGACGCCTGCGGGATACAATTCAGGATTCTCAATGCTTCCAAGGGCGCGGCAGTGCATTCATCGCGCGCTCAGGCAGACCGGAAGCTTTACCAGCAGTATATGGAAGATAAGGTTCTTAAACAAAAGAACCTTATCTTAAAAGAAAAAGAAGCCTTGGGTTTGATAATAGAAAACAATGCTGTGATTGGGGTGGAATGCAGTGATGAAAGCTTGTATGCTAAATGCGTAATCATTGCTACCGGCACTTTTTTAAGGGGCATAATTAATATCGGCTTAGAGGAATATCAAGCCGGCAGGATTAATGAGCCGGCAAGCGAGGAACTTTCCTTAAGCCTTAAAAAAGCAGGTTTAGAGATGGGGAGGCTTAAAACCTGCACTACTGCGCGGCTGGACGGTAAAACAATAGATTTTTCCAAGATGACGGTTCAGCCCGGTGACGAAAGAATAAATCCGTTTTCCTTTTCTACCAAAGAAATAACTTTGGCGCAGAAACCCTGTTATCTTACCTATACTAATAAAAGCACTCATGAAGTTATCCTTTCTGCCTTAAAGAATAAAAAACTTTTTTCTATAATAAGCAGCGGAGTCAATCCGCGCTATTGCCCTTCTATTGAAGAAAAGATAAGGCGTTTTCCGGATAGAGAAAGGCACCAGGTTTTTCTTGAGCCGGAGGGGCTAGATACCGACGAATATTATAGTAACGGATTATTTACTTTTTTGCCTAAACAGGCGCAGATAGGTTTAATCCGTTCTATTTGCGGCTTAGAAAAGGCAGAAATTAACAAGTTTGGCTATGGTATAGAATATGATTATGTTTATCCTACTCAAGTATATCCTACATTAGAGGTAAAATTAATTAAGAATTTATACCTGGCTGGCCAGATTAACGGCACAACGGGTTACGAAGAGGCAGCAGCGCAAGGCCTGATCGCCGGAATTAATGCATCTTTGTGTGTAAAAAATAAAGAGCCGCTGATTTTAGACCGTGCCTCAAGCTATATCGGCGTCTTAATTGATGATTTAACAACTAAAGGTACAGATGAGCCATACCGTATGTTTACCTCGCGCGTAGAGTACCGTTTAATCCTGCGGGAAGATAATGCGGATACGCGTTTAAATAAAATAGGTTATAATATAGGGCTATTAGACAAGGCAACCTATAAAAGAGTTGAAGATAAAGCTAACAAGATTAAAAATGTGATATTGTTTCTGAAAAAAACACGGGTTAAGTCTTTCAGGGAAGAAAAGATAAAGAAAGCAGCAATGCTTGAAGGGTTGTTAAAAAGGCCTCAGGTAAGGCTGGTTGATTTTGGCGAGTTCGGGCACAAAGAACTGACTGATCTTGAATTTGATGTTGCAGAGGCAGTAGAGATTGAGGTAAAATATAGCGGGTTCATTAAAAGGCAGCTAAAGGATGTTGAAAAGTTCGAGCATTTAGAAAAGATCAAGGTTCCGCAAGCGATAAAATATGAAGATATACCCGGCCTCTCAAGGGAGATAAAGGAAAAGTTAAAAAGATTCCGGCCTTTAACCCTTGGCCAGGCATCGCGCATATCGGGGATAACGCCGGCGGCAATATTAATATTAATGGTTTATTTTAAAAAGGATGTAAAATGATGAAAGAGATATATCTTACGCGTTCAGGGCACAGGAAACTTTTGGAAGAATTAGAGTATTTAAAGACAGTCAAGCGCAGGCAGCTCTCTAAGGCTATCGGCGAGGCGCGCAGCCACGGAGATATCTCCGAGAATGCCGAGTATGACGCGGCAAAAGATGCGCAGGGGCTAAACGAGAAAAAGATTTCCGAGCTTGAAGAAAAACTAACCTATGCCAAGATACTTGATGATACTAATATGTCAAAAGATGAAGTATTGATCGGAGCAAAGGTAAAGCTAAAAGACTTAGATACAGGCGAAGAATTGGAATATATGCTTGTTTCGGGGGAAGAGGCGGATTATGAAAGCGGAAAAATTTCAATTGCCTCTCCTATAGGAAGCAGCCTCTTAAACCATAAATTAAACGAAATTGTCGAGATAAAAATCCCCGCCGGCATTCTCAAATACAAGATTCTTCAAATCTCCCGCGAGTAGCTTTTAGTGGGTCCTGTCGTGTTATGTTTCTTGCGTGGACGCTCATTTTGCCCCGGCGGGCAAAATTTCACTCCCTTGCGGTGCCTCGCTCTGCCTTATAATATTTTATAGGAGGCATCCGTGCCCGCTCGGCATCCTCAGAGGCCACGCAATAAACATACCACGCCACCCGCTAAGAGCGTCATGAGCTTTTGTATCTTTGGTGAAGGCGCATTAGAAAGCTTTCGGCATCGCTATTAAATATATGCGTCTGCGAGGAATTACGCCGAACGAGAGGCTGCCTCCTTACGTGAGGCATCCTGACCGAAAGAGAGGCGTAAGCCGAAGCAGACGGCGAAAGCTTTTGAGCGCCGAAGCAAAGATACAAAAGCGTACAATATCTCCTTGACCCGCCCTATTTGCTGGTATATAATCCATTAAATATGAAGGCTAAGATTGTATCTTGGATAAGAAGGCAGGTTAAGGCCACAGGTGCCAAGGGAATTGTTTTGGGGCTTTCCGGAGGGATTGACTCGGCAGTAGTTGCAGCTTTATCCTGCCAGGCAATCGGGACAAAGAATGTATTAGCGCTATTTCTACCCTGTAATAGCAACCGTCAGGATTTAAAAGACGCTAAATTGGTCGCAAAAAAACTTAAACTTAAGACCAGGATCGTAGATTTATCTAAAGTATATAATAATTTATTGAGAGTTTTGCCCGGCGCTTCCGATCTTGCCAAAAGTAACCTTAAACCTAGGTTGCGCATGGCTGTACTTTATTATTTTGCCAATAAATTGAATTACCTTGTATCCGGTACCGGCAACAAGTCAGAGCTTTCAGTGGGGTATTTTACGAAGTTTGGCGACGGAGGAGCAGATATCCTGCCTATCGCGGGGTTATTTAAAAAACAGGTCAGGGCCTTAGCAAAAGAGTTAAAGATACCCGAACCGGTAATCAGCAAGGCGCCTACTGCCGGATTATGGCATGGCCAGACAGACGAAGGGGAGATGGGGATAACCTATAGCGAGCTGGATGATATATTAAAGCGTATGGAGAATAATACCAAGCAAGCCGCTCCTTTAAATAAAGTAAATAAAGTAAAGAGAATGATAAAAACTTCGGTGCATAAAAGAAGTGGTGCGGCTGTCTGCCGTGTTTAAAACGGCCCTTCGGCATTGCTCAGGGCCAGTTTCCTGGGCAGTGTTAGCAGGGGAAACTGGAGGTAAGAATGGATGAGATATTAGAGATACTGGAGAAAGATGCGCGTACAACAGCTGAAGATATGGCGAAGATGCTTAAGAAAAAGCCCAAGGATATAAAAGAAAGAATAAAAAAGTACGAGAAAGAAGGGGTCATTTTAAAATACAAGACAGTTTTAAATAAAGATTTAGTCCACGATGAAGAGTACAGGCTACGCGCCTTGATTGAGGTTAATATTATTCCGCAGAAGGATGTAGGTTTTGATAAGATTGCCGAGCGCATATACTCATTTCCGGAGGTATCCAGCTGTTACCTTATTTCAGGCACATATGACCTTTTGCTGGTGGTAGAAGGAAAGAATATACATACCGTATCGAATTTCGTCGCTGAAAAACTCGCCTGCCTTGAGAATGTGCGCGGGACAACTACGCATTTTCTTTTAAAGAAATATAAGGAAGACGGGGTAATGTTGAAACACAAGGAAGAGAACAAGAGGATAGCAATATCCTATTAAGAAGATGAAAATATCAAGAAAAGTTGAACAAATGCAGCCATCCGGAATCCGGGCATTCTTTGACCTGGTTTTAGGCATGAAGGATGTTATCTCCTTGGGTGTAGGGGAACCGGATTTTACGACTCCCTGGCCTATACGTGAGGCAGGGATATCTTCTCTTGAAGAGGGGTTTACCTCTTATACTTCCAACAAGGGGTTATATAAATTACGCTTAAGCGTCAGCCGTTATTTAGAAAATAGGTACGGAGTAAAATACTGTCCGGATGAAGAGATACTTATTGCAGTAGGGGTAAGTGAAGCAATGGATCTGGCTTTGCGTACAATTATAAACCCGGGAGATAAGATTTTAATTCCTACCCCCAGCTATGTTTCTTACGGGCCGCTAACAGAATTAGCCGGCGGTTTGCCAGTGTATATAGACACGCAAAAAGACGGATTTAAACTGACGCCAAGAAATTTAGAGAGGCATATTGACAAAAAAACTAAAGGGATAATCTTTAACTACCCCTGTAATCCTACCGGCGTATCTTACAACAGGAAGGAATTAATTGAAATAAACAAGCTTCTTTCAGGGCATAAGATTATCTGTCTATCCGATGAAATATACGGTGATTTAACTTATGACTTTGAGCATGTTATGTTTCCTTCTCTGCCAAAAGCAAAAGAAAATACAGTTTATTTTAACGGGTTTTCTAAGTCTTATGCGATGACCGGTTGGCGCGTAGGGTTCGCCTGCGGCCCGAAAGAGATTATCGCCGGGATGACTAAGATTCATCAATATACGATTATGTGCGTATCGATAACTTCACAGATGGCAGCTTGCGAAGCTTTGCATTCAGGCAGAAAATCAGTTGAAGAGATGAAACGCGAGTATGTACGGCGAAGGGAATTTATAATTGAAGGGTTAAATGAAATAGGTTTAACCTGCCATAAACCGCAGGGTGCTTTTTATGCATTCCCCAGCATTAAGAAGACCGGCCTTAAGTCTTTAGATTTTGCACAAAGGCTCTTAAAAGAGGAAAAAGTTGCTGTTATTCCGAGTACTGCCTTCGGCCTCCAGCTTGAAGATTACATCCGTATATCCTATGCTTCAAGTTTTGATAATCTCAAAGAGGCGCTTCGCAGAATGAAGTCATTCTTAAACAAATAAATTAAATGCCTAAGGCGAAAAAAGAGAGCTATCAGATTTACGTAAAGCAGATTGAAGTTTTATCAAAAGTAGCAAACCTGATTACTTCAGGCATGTATTTAGATGAGCTTTTGCGTTTGATCGTCAGCGTTACTGCCGAAATAATGGATTCCAAAATATCCTCTTTAATGCTATTAGACTATGAGAAAAAAGAGCTGGTGGTTCGCGCTACACAGTCTACCTCGGAAGCTTATAACAAGAAACTTAATATAAAGCTAGGAGAGGGAATAGCCGGAGAGGCGGCTTCAAGTAATAAAACTATAGTTGTTCTTGATATTAAAAAAGATAGCCGCTATCTTAATCAAGATATTGCCAGAAAAGAGAAGCTCTGTTCTCTTGCGAGTGTGCCTATGGCGGTTAAAGGCAAGGTTATCGGAGTACTTAATTGCTATACATCCAAAAAGCATGATTTTACTAAAACAGAACTTAATCTTCTTACTTCTTTAGCTAATCAGGCAGCTATTGCTATTGAAAATGCCGAGCTTAATCTTCGCGCGCACTCTGCAGAAGAAGCGCTTACTACGCGCAAAGTTATAGAGCGGGCAAGGGATATTTTATCACAGGAAGCTAATATCTTGCCTTCAGAGGCTTACCGCCTTATCCAGAAACAGAGTATGGATTCGCGTAAGTCTATGCGCGAAATAGCGGAGGCGATAATCTTGGCTTATGATGTAAAGAGTAAAAAAACTTGACAATCTAGCTGGGGCGTGTTATACTTTCTTCAGATGTAACACAGTGCTCGTGTTATACAAAGACAAAGGCGACTTTTTTATTCCAAGAGGGAATATGAAGGTCGCTTTTTTATTTTTAAAAATGGAATAGGCGATGGAGTTTAAAGAACTAAGCAGAAAATTATCTCCGACTATAAGACGGATTGCTTATAAGCTAAACGGCAGGTACCACACTTTTAGCCATGACGACCTTTATCAGGAGGCGTTAATGCATCTATGGTCAAACTTTACTTCGGGTAAATTAAAGAGTAAGACCGATAGCCATATTCTGCAAGGATGTTATTTCCATATCAGAAATTATATCCGTAAAGTAAATGAAAAACCGCAACTTAGCCTTGATGCGATAACTCCCTTTGATTTTGATAAATCAAAGTTAAGGGATATAATAATTGATAAGTGCCAAGCGGATTTTCGGGATTTATTGGATACTAAAATATTGGCTCGGGAGGTTAGGAGTAATGGGCTAAGCTTTCGAGAAAAAATTGTACTTGATTCATTAAGCGATGGCCTTACTACGAGAGAAATAGGAATGAAGCTCTCCGTTTCTCATGTTATGGTAGTTAGAATCATAAGCAGGATACGCAAGAAATGCCGTAAATATATCGAATAATATGTTACCAGAATTAGATTTTTGTTACTTGTAATATCGTAGCGCGTTTAAAACACATTGAAGTGTAGAAAACATTCAAGGGCGTTCTTGTAAAAGGAACGCCCTTTCTTTTTAATAAAAGGAGGTATTTTATGGATATGAAGGTCGTTATTGATACTATCTGGGTGCTTATGACTGCAAAGCTTGTCTTCTTTATGAATTTAGGTTTTGCCAAGGTTGAATCAGGTTTTGCCCGTTCAAAAAATTGCGTAAATATTCTTTCTAAGAATTTTGTTGTTTTTGCGGTATCATCCTTTGGCTTTCTATTTTTAGGCGGGGGTTAATGTTTGGAGACGGTAATGCTTTTGTGGGGTTAAAAGGCCTTTTCTTCGCAAGCGGTATGGACAATTCCCCTGCAACCGGTGAAGTATACAAGGGGGTTTATTCCGCGCTCTCCTGGACCGGGGTACCAATGTGGGCAAAATTTTTCTTCCAGCTTGTTTTCTGTGGTACAGCAGCTACAATTGTTTCCGGTGCTGTGGCAGAAAGAATCAAATATAATTCTTTCATAGTTTTTTCTTTCCTTATGGCGATGTTTATTTATCCTATCGTCGGGCATTGGATATGGGGAGGGGGCTGGTTGCATACAATAGGCATGTTGGATTTTGCCGGCTCAACAGTCGTACATTCAGT
>JAFGUY010000106.1 GCA_016938245.1 Candidatus Omnitrophota bacterium
CAGAAAATACCGGAGCCTTTCGTAATCTACATCAAAGGCCTTGGCGAGCGAGGAGAGATTGGCGCGTTTATACTCATTGATCAGGGCATTAAGCCTGTTAAGAAAAGAAAAATTTGACCTTGTATTTCTGGATTTGCGGCTTCCGATTCTAAACGGCATACAGATATGCGGGATTATTAAAAGTGATAATTCTCTTAAAGATACTCCCGTAATTTTCTTTACTGCCAGTTTTGATAGTCTGGATGTAAAAGTGGAAGAATGCGGAGCTCAGGGGTATATTCTTAAACCTTTCGAACCGGAACAATTATTGGAGAAGGTAAGAAGTATTATAGGAGAATCCGGATGAAAGCTAGAATATACTATCACCATACCGATTGCGGGGGGAGTGGTTTATTACGCTAATTATTTAAAGTTTTTTGAGGAGGCGCGTACTGAATACTTTGCCGAGCGGGGATTTTCCATAAAAGAGCTTGCTGATTCCGGGACGATGTTTGTAGTTGCCAGGCAGGAAGTTGATTATAAGGCACCAGCTGTTTACGGAGATATGCTTGAGATCTCTTCTAAGGTTATTGAGGTCTCAGCGGTTAAAATGGTTTTTCAGCACGAGGTCCTAAATCAGAGCGGATTAATAACTACTAAAGCTAAGACTACTCTTGTCTGTGTCGATAAGTCCTTAAAGCCTAAAGCAATCCCCGAAGGAATCCGTAAGAAAATTTCTTAATCTAATAAAAAGGAGCAGGAAAATGGATGCTATAGAAGTTTTAATGAAAAGAAGGAGTGTGCGTGTATTTGAGGATAAACAGATACCCAAAGAAGATTTAGAAACATTAGTGGATGTTGCAAGGTATGCAGCCACTGCGCGCAATGTCCAGCCGTGGCAGTTTGTAATTGTAACTGATGATAAAATATTGAATTCGCTTGGTGCGCTTGGTGAAAATGCAAAATTGATTGCTTCTTCTAAGGCTTGCATTGCTGTTTTATGCGAAGATACGAAATATTATCTTGAAGACGGATGTGCTGCTACGGTAAATATCTTAAATGCGGCTGCTGCATTGGGAATCGGATCTTGCTGGGTGGCCGGAGATAAGAAGCCTTATTGCCGGGAAGTTCTGCGGTTATTGAATGCTCCCCTAAATTTAAAGCCGGTTAGCCTTATTGCTTTAGGCTATCCTCAAGATAAAGGCTGGTTTAAAATCGTCGATAAAAACCCATTAAAAGAAATTTTACACTGGGAGAAATTTTAGATGACTTTGTTTTATAGGGGCGGTTGCATTCTACCGTTTTTGATAATATTTAATCTTTTCTTTGGTTGGATGTTTTTTGGCGTAAAGGCCTGGATATTTATAGAAATAATACTGATAGTTGTATTAATGATTTATTCTTATATCTTAAGCAGAAAGATTATTTCCGGAGTAAATAGTTTCGGGAAAAGAGGCAATGCTATTGATGTAGAAGGAGAAGTCGTCCGCGAGAAGAAGGAGCTGAAATAGTTTGACAAATTAAGTTTTAGTGATTTAGCCTAAATAAAATATAGAAAGGGAGGTTTAAAGAAATGGCGGGAATTGATTTGTTGATTTTAGCACCTGTCGGCTCGATTATAGCGCTTATGTTCGCAGCTTATCTGGCAATCTCAATCCTTAAAAAGGATGAGGGTAATGACAAAATGAAAGAGATTGCTCTGGCAGTGCGTACAGGAGCAAATGCATATCTAAAAAGACAGTATTTAGGTGTTTCTATATTCTTTGCGGTAGTCTTTTTTATATTATTAGCGCTGGCTTTTAAAAATTACCTGGTTATATTTGTGCCTTTTGCGTTTCTTACCGGAGGTTTATTTTCAGGTTTATCCGGTTTTATAGGGATGAGTATTGCAACACAGTCTTCAAGCCGTACTGCGGCTGCTGCGCAAAAGAGCTTAAATTCAGGCCTGCGTGTAGCTTTCTCAAGCGGGGCAGTAATGGGCCTTACCGTTGTAGGATTAGGCCTTTTAGATTTAAGTATCTGGTATTACTTTTTAGACTGGTATTATACTAAGAATCCTACGCCATTAGGAATAGATAAAATTGCCGCGATTACTTCTACCATGCTCTGCTTTGGTATGGGAGCCAGCTCTCAGGCTTTATTTGCCAGGGTTGGCGGTGGAATTTTTACTAAGGCTGCAGATGTAGGCGCTGACCTCGTCGGAAAAGTTGAGGCAGGTATACCTGAAGACGATCCGAGAAATCCTGCGGTTATCGCGGATAACGTAGGGGATAATGTCGGTGATGTCGCGGGTATGGGTGCTGACCTTTATGAATCCTACGTTGGTTCAATTGTGGCTACTTCAGCTTTGGGTGTTTCTGCCGGTTTTGGCCTGGCAGGTGTGACTGTTCCTTTGGTTATGGCGGCAGTCGGTGTTTTTGCCTCTATCGTAGGCACTTTCTTTGTAAAAAGTAAGGAAGAGGCTTCGCAAAAAGTATTGTTGGCAGCTTTAAGAAAGGGAGTATTTATAAGTTCAATTTTGGTAGCAGTTATATCCTATTTTCTGGTTAAGGGAGTCTTAGGCCAACAATATATGGGTGTATACTGGTCAATTATATCAGGTTTGATTGCCGGGGTTTTAATAGGCTTAGTTACGGAGTTTTATACTTCAAGCGGGTTTTCTCCTACCCGTTCAATAGCTGATTCTTCATTGACCGGCCCGGCAACCGTCATTATAAGCGGACTTGCCGTGGGGATGATGTCAACAGCAATACAGGTAATAGTTGTAGGCGTAGCGGTTTTAGCTAGTTTCTATTTATCCGGTGGAGCAACTAATCTTGGCGCGGGGCTCTATGGCGTAGCTATTTCAGCTGTTGGTATGCTTTCAACTTTAGGTATTACTTTAGCAACTGATGCTTACGGCCCGGTAGCGGATAATGCCGGAGGGAATGCGGAGATGTCGCATCTACCGCCGGAAGTTAGAAAGAGGACTGATGCGCTTGATTCCTTGGGTAATACAACTGCTGCAACAGGCAAGGGTTTTGCAATTGGCTCCGCTGCTTTAACTGCGCTTGCTCTGATTGCCGCGTTTAAGGATCAGATAGCCATGTACGGAAGAGAGATGACTTTGAGTATTATGAACCCCAGTGTTTTAGTGGGTTTGTTTTTAGGTGCGATGCTTCCGTTTCTATTCTGCTCTATGACAATGCGCGCAGTAGGAAGGGCAGCAGGAAAGATTGTAATTGAAGTGCGCAGGCAGTTTAAAGAGATTGCGGGGCTAATGGAAGGCAAGGCTAAACCGGATTATGCGCGTTGCGTAAACATTGCAACTGTCGCTGCGCAAAAAGAGATGATTATGCCTTCGCTTTTGGCGATAATCGCTCCAATACTAACCGGTATTTTAATCGGCGTTGAAGGCCAGGCAGGGCTTCTTATGGGTGCTTTAGCATCAGGGTTTGTTTTAGCAATTATGATGGCAAATTCCGGAGGCGCTTGGGATAATGCTAAGAAATATATCGAAGAAGGGCATCATGGGGGTAAAGGTTCAAATTCGCATAAAGCGGCTGTAGTTGGGGATACTGTAGGCGATCCTTTTAAGGATACTTCAGGCCCAAGTTTAAATGTGCTTATTAAGCTTATGTCCATGGTCTCCATTGTTTTTGCTTCGTTCGTTTTAAAAAATTCCCTATTTAAGTAATCCTAGGGACACTCAATCTGCCAATCGGGAGGGTGTCCCTTTTTTAACTTCTTGGGGACACCCGTAGCTTTAGCAAAATGGGTGTTCCTATCTTGTTATTTGTGGTATAATAAACTTATGGATGATTTAGAGTTCGTCCATAAGTTTATCAAAGGGGATATTCCTACCAGAGAAGAATTCCACAAGCATTATTCCCGCCTGATATACAACTATATCCATCATGTTTTAACTGTGAAGGGTCTTGAAAGTCATCAAGATTCCATCGATGATATCTACCAGGGTTTTTTTGTTTTTATAATGGAAGAAGATTGCAAGAGGCTGAAGAGTTTTAAAGCAAAGAATGGCTGTACCTTTGCCACTTGGATAAGGCAATTGACCATAAATTTTACCCGTGATTACCTTCGTAAACTAAAGCCCGCTTTTTCTATTGATTCCGAAACAGACGATAACTTAAGCCTTAAAGATACCCTTAAAGACGGCTCTTTATCTGTTAGTGAGATCTTATCTATAGATGAAACGATGAAGGTATTGGATTATTGTATTGAATTATTAAGCTTAGAGGATAAATATTTTATAGAATTAAACTTTAATCAAAGGATTGGACTTGAAACCTTAAAAGATTTCTTTAGTCTTTCACGTGGCGCCATAGATATGCGTAGGGCTCGCATTATAAAGAGGTTAAGGGACTGTTTTAAAAGCAAAGGTTTTTAAGTTAGATTACGGGGTTTCTTGCGTCTATTATATAAGGAGAGGTATAAAAAATGGCTAAAGACTTAGAGGGGTTAATCAGGCTGGCATACAGAGGGTGGAAGAGGCGCCAGCTTAAAAAACCAAAGATACACCCTGATGAAGAGGAGATCGCCTCATTTTTAGAGGGGAAGTTACCTTTAGAAAGAAAAGAAGAGATCAAAGAGCATCTTATTCTCTGTGAGGATTGCGCCGAATCTGTTAGTTTAGGTTTGACCGCAAAAGATGCTTTAGAGAATAAGGTTCCAAAAGCCCTGGTTGATTCTGTTGAGAAAAAGCTCGGGATAAAAAGCTTTGTGGATTTGGAAATTATCTTAAAGCTAAAAGAAAAAATGCTCGAAGTGTTAAAGGCCGGCGGAGAGATTCTTGTAGGCCAGGAGTTAGTCCCGGCAGCGGTCCTGCGCAGCCGCAATATAGGTGAATTTAAGGATGAGGTTATAATTTTAAAGGATTTTAGGGATATAAGGTTAGAGGTAAGGGTAGAGAATAAGGCCGGAAAATATTTTAATGTTGATATACAGGCAAAAGATAAACAAAGCAAAAGAGTAATTAAGGACCTTAGGGTAACCTTGTTTAAAGAAGATGTAGAATTAGAGTCTTATTTGAATGATTCCGGCTCGGTTATTTTTGAGCATGTTCTTTTGGGTAAATACAGGATTGAGATAGCTGATCAAGAAGGTAATCTGGCTTCAGTGCTTTTAGAGGTAAGGGTTTAAGGAAGAATAATGCAGGAAGAGGGCGCTTTAACTCTGGAGATAATCCGCGAAGGCGATATCCTTAAGATGAGCATTTACGATCATAAGGATGCTGTCTCGACATTAAGGCATTATAGCCAGCATAAGGTTGATTTCTCCGAGATCGGCAGGCTTTGTCAGGAGATAACTCTCTTATTAAGTAGAGCCGGCCTTAATGACCTTGCGCTTATTAGAAGCCTGGAGAAAGCTGCGCATGCGTTATGGGAACATTTGTTGACCCGGACGGTTAAGGAGAAACTGCAAGAAAAGAAAAACTTAAATCTTCTCCTTGAAATCGACGAAGAATTAATTTTTATCCCCTGGGAGCTTCTTTTTAACGGGACTAATTTTCTGTCCCTTGAATTTAATATCGGGCGCCTGGTAAAGACTAAATCAAGCCCTCCTGTTTTAAGTTACCGCAGCTTAGGCCATATATTTAAGATGCTTATCCTGGCTAATCCTACCAATGATTTAAAAAGTGCTTACCTTGAAGGAGTAAATATAAGGAATCAGTTTGACAGAAGGCGGGGGGATATCCGTATTGACTTTAAATCTACCAATATTGACAGGCTTTATATAAAGAAAAATATCTGCGATTACGATATCGTGCATTTTGCCGGGCACTGCGAATATAATTACCATAACCCTAAAGAGAGCGGGTGGGTATTAAGCGACGGGAATTTCAGTATCCAGGATATTTTAAGGCTGGGTTCAGGGTTATCTCTTCCTGCGCTTGTCTTTTCCAACGCCTGCCATTCAGCACAGCTTCCAAAAGAAATCCGGGTTGACGGTGATTACCAGAAAAAGAGTTATTCTCTGGCAGCGGCGTTTTTATTCTCCGGGGTGCGCCATTATATCGGTTCAATAAGGAAAATAGAAGATGCGGCAAGCCTTTTATTTGCAAAGGAGTTCTACCATCATCTTACTTCCGGAAAATCCTTAGGCCTTTCTTTACGCCTTGCCCGTTTAAAACTGGCAAGGGATTACGGTAATACGGCTTTACACTGGGCGAATTACCTGCTTTACGGAGACCCCGGTTTTATTATGTTTAAGCCTAAACCGGTTAGAGCTAAAAGTAAGGCGGTTTTACCTAAGAAGTTATTAGCCCGTTCCCTTATTGTTTCAGCGGTAGCGGGAATAGCCGTATCCCTATATCTGTTACTTCCTACTATTAACCCGAGTACCTATATTTTATTTTTAAGGTCACAGAGACTTTTTGCCAAAGGCTTAAATCAGGAAGTAATAAAAGTTGCAGAAGGCATTATTACCAAGGATAAAGGTTTTTTGGCTATTTATCCTGTTCTGGGCGATACTTATCACAGGATGGGTGATAAAGATAGGGCAATCAAGTATTATTTTGATTATATGATGCTGGCCCAGAAGAAAAATGACGCTAATCACCTGGTTAAAGCTTATATTGCTATCGGATGGTTTTATCATTTAGACGGCGAATACCATAAGGCAAAAGATTTTTACGAAAAGGCGCTTAATTTAAGCCGTAAACTTAAAGATAAATTAAACGAGGCAGTAGCTTTAAGAAAGCTGGCGGTCTGGAATATTGATAAAGAGAATTATGATTTAGCGCTGGAACTTTTAACTAAGAGCTCCGAGATAAACCGCCAGAGGCAGCATCTTGCCGGTCATCGCTATAACCTTGCCTGCGACTATTTTGATATGGGCTTGGTTTTTAGCGATAAAGGTGATCTTGCGGCCGCAGAGGAATTTTACCGTAAGAGCCGACTGCTCTTTGAGAAGGTTAATCTTAAAAACGAATTAAGCGATTATTACTTTAACTTAGGTGAGCTTTATTTTCTTGATAAGCAGTATAATAAGGCTTTAGGTTATTATCTGTCCGGGTTAAAAATAGACAAGGTTCAGGGCAATAAGAGGAATTTAGCCTCAGATTATAATATGATCGGCGAACTTTATCTTGAGATGGATAATTTTATTGAAGCGGAGGGTAATTTTAACCAGGCGCTGTTAATTGCCGAAGAAATAAGGTTTAAGCCGGATATAGCAGAGGCTAACTATAATCTCGGTACTTTATATAGGAAGATGGGTAGGATAAAGAAGTGTAAAGAGTTTTTGCGTAAGGCACAGGAGATTTACGGGGTTATTGATAAGCCATCCTACGAAGAGGTTAAAGAGGAGATTTTAAGCCTTCCTTGACAGACCCCGCAAAAATATGCTATACTTCTTATGTAAATTGACACTTTGCTCTTTTTGACAATTTAAGTATTTAACTATTGAAAAACCCCATTAGAAAATGGGGTTTACTCTGTTAGAAAACAGGTTTTTCTAATGGGGTAAAGGCTAACTAGCAGTAATGCTGGGGCGCAAAGCTTCCGGTCCTGCCTCTAAAAGGCGGGAAAGCGGGGTTGCCAAAAGGATAGAATTATGCCCCGGTTTACTATTAGTATGCCGGGGTTTTTATTTACCGCCAGCCACGGATGGATAAGAAGAGAGGCGCCCCGCTTGTAGAAGCGGGGCTTCCTGGAGGAGAGGAGGGTTAGAGAGATGAAAAGAATGAGCCGTAGAATAATAAGAAGGGATAAGAGAAATCACAAAAGACATCTTAACTTTTTGCAGGCCATAAGGTTATACTTAGGGATGCCTGCTTAGAGTGTAATTAAACCTTGACTTTTTAAGGAGGAGGTGTAAAATATGGCAAAAGTCGAGCGGCAGATTACGGCACACAGGGTTATAACAATGTTAGGCCGTGAAGAGATCGATTTCTTGGACAAAATGGGCAAGGATGCCCTTTTCTCAACCGGCCATAAGCTCTCTTATAATGAAATACTGCGTGGTTTGATTGATTTTGCTATGGAGGCAGGTATTTCAGGAGACCATATAAATTCACCGGATACTCTTAAATCAAAGCTAAAAGAGCACCTAGGTAAATTAAAGGGAGGGTAAGATGCGTAAAAATATACTTGTTATTCTGATCTTAGTTGTAATAGTTTCGTTGGTATTCAGTTCCAACACTTATGCGGAGTATGAGGGGGATGACTACATTTATTTTGGAACTATAGAGAAAGTTTCCGTAATTGACGCGGATAAGATACCTTATGCAACTTCACCTCTTAATAAGCTTAACCGGGGGCTTATCAATGGTGCTTCGTTTTGGACAGAGCTTCCAGCTGAAGTAGCTAAGGTATCCAAAGAGCAGAACCCTGCTATGGGCGCTACAGTAGGTGTGGTTCAGGGCACGATTACAGGCGTAGTGCGTGGCGCTACTGCGTTATTTGATACCTTTACTTTTTTCATTCCTCCTTATGATAAGCCGGTAATGAAGCCTGAATATGCTTTAAACCGTTGCGATGATAAGATGAAGGAGCTTTTCTGATAAGATTATAATTAGGGACAGTATGCTAAAATTAGTTGAAATTCAGTGAAGCCCTCCGTAAAATAGGGTGTGTA
>JAFGUY010000026.1 GCA_016938245.1 Candidatus Omnitrophota bacterium
CTCCTTTGGTCTTGCATCCGGGCTTCGGAATTGCCATGGAAGCGGGGGTAATATATTTTCTATTACTTTTACGTAGGTCAGTAGTATAAGTCCAGCTGCCTGAAAAAGATAAAGAAGGAAAAAGGTCGGCGTGGCTTTCTGCTATTTTTGCTTTGGCCTTCTTTAATTCCTCCTCTCCAAGTAATATATTACGGTTATCTCTTAACCCGATTACAAGCGCCTCCTCTAAAGTGAGAGGCAATTCTTCCGCTAAAGCAAAAGGGCTTAAAGAAAAGAAGGATATTATAAGTACGGCTACTATTTTCAATCTATCCTCCGGAGAATATACTCTTTATACGTGTAAGTACTCGCAAGTAATCTTTTCGGTCTTGTTCAGAAAGCTTACCGAAAATGTCGATTACCATCCTGCGCCTCTCGTTAGTTAATTTCTTCATTAAGAAAAGGCCCTTGGGGGTAATCATTGTTTTAACGATCCTACGGTCTTTTTGGTCAGATACCCTGATAGCATATCCGGATTTAACTAGCCTATCAACAATTCCCGTAGTCGCAGATGTGCTTACCTTCATAAACACAGCGATATCCTTCATTTTAACCTGGCCCTGCGAACTTAAAAATTCCAGGATTAATATTTGAGGTAAGGTTGCCTTACCTTTATAAATCTCCTCCGGCTGTTTATGGGAGAATTCCCTCATTAACATAGGCATAATTGCATTAATCCTGTCGGCAAATTCATTAAGAGATATAAAAGGCATAGTTATCCTCCTTAACTATTAAGTACATTAACTATTAAGTACATTAATAATATGCCATATAAGAGATGTTTTGTCAAGAAGAATGGAAGGATAATTATCTCGGCAGAGTTTTAATTAAAGCAGTAAGAAAGAGTTCTTCAGCTTTAAGCATCCGGATATTATGTTCGAGTATGCAGGATAAAGAGGGTTGGGCCTTGCCGGGCTTAGCCTCTGGCATTTTCTCCATACTAAGCGATAGCTTATTAAGCATACGTAGTCTTGCATGCAGCCTTTTACGCGCTGAGACTGGTTTTAAATAATGCAGGAAATACAAACTTAAGTCTAAACTGAACTGCGGGCGCTTAAGCTCTAAAAGGCTTCTGCCCAAAAGTCCTTCAAAACGGTTTTTTCCTTTTGTGGTTAAGGTATAAACAATGCGCTTTGGCCTGTTGCCAACCTTAGCTATCTTCTTGGCTACCAAACCTTTTTGTTCCAACAGTTTTAGCGGATAATATATAGATTTAAGACGTATGCCGGCAAAGAGAGAAAGGATTTGTTTGATTTTAATTTTTATATCGTAGCCGTGCTTCGGGCCTTGCCGTAAAAGCCCTAATAGCAATAATTCTTGCTCAATCATGCCACAATACCCATACTGCGGAATTTTTTATACCTTAATTTAAGCAGTTCTTCTTTTTTTAAGGCGGTGAGCTCTTTAAACTCTCTGGTAAGCACTTCTTTTATGTTATGCGCGGTCTCCTCAATGCTACTATGCGCTCCCCCTAATGGCTCGGGGATAATCCCGTCAATAACCTTAAGCTTAATAAGGTCTTCTCCGGTTAATTTTAAAACCGCTGCTGCCTCAGGGGCTTTAGAGCCATTTTTCCATAATATAGCGGCGCAGCCTTCAGGCGATATAACTGAATAATAGGAATTTTCTAATACATAAACGCGGTCAGCAACTCCGACCCCAAGAGCTCCTCCTGATCCGCCTTCGCCGATCACTACAGAAATAATCGGAGTAGCAACTAAAGCCATCTCCCTTAAATTCGTGGCAATTGCTTGTGACTGGCCCCTCTCTTCTGCCCCTATACCCGGGTATGCTCCGGGGGTATCAATAAAAATTACTACAGGGAGATTAAATTCTTCTGCCAGATGCATCATCCTAATTGCCTTACGGTAACCTTCAGGATGCGCACAGCCAAAATTACGCTTAAGGTTCTCTTTTGTATCACGGCCTTTCTGATGGCCAATAACAATAATTTTTTGCTTGTCTAATCTGGCAAAGCCCGAAATAATAGCTTTGTCGTCAGCAAAAAGCCTGTCTCCATGAGCTTCCAAAAAATCTGTCATTAGTAGATTGATGTAATCTAAGGTATAGGGCCTTTGGGGATGCCTGGCAATCTGAACCCTTTGCCAGGGAGAGAGGCTAGTATATGTATCTTTTTTTAAATGATCCAGCTTGTCTTCAAGCTTTCTAACTTCCGAGGAGAGATCGATTTTCTTATCCGAGATAAAATGTTTCAGCTCCTGGATTTTCTTTTCAAGTTCTACAATCGGCTTCTCAAAATCTAGTCCGGCCATATTTGGTTTTTAGTCTACGATTACGACTTCTGTCCCGACAGGAACTATAGCATACAGATCTTCAACGTCGGGATTACTCATGCGCACGCAGCCTTGAGTAACCTGTTGCCCAAGGCTCTTAGACTCTGTTGTTCCGTGTATGCCGTAACTAGGAAGATCTATCCCCATCCAACGCGTACCCAGGATATTCTCAGGGCTCTGCGGAGGCACAACCGCTCCTGCTTTAAACCAGGTAGGATTTTCTAACTTTGAGGTAATTTTAAATGTCCCTACGGGCGTAGAATTATCTTTCCCCGTAGAAACAATATAAGTCTTTATAATTTCTTCATCGCTTTTAAGGATTAGTATATTTTGAGATTTATAGACAAGTATGCTAAAAGGCTTAACCCAAACCTTTATTTTCCTTCCCGGTATTATATTATCGCTTTGTAAATTATTGCTTTTTTTAATCAGCTCGATAGTAGTTTTAAATTCACGGGCAATCTTGCTTAGAGTATCCCCGGGCTTGATTTCGTAAAGAATGCCTCTGGAATCAATTGCGTTAGAAAATAATAACTTGATATTTATATCATCTATTTTTTTCTGCCAGGCCATTACTTCGCCGGAATTAGGAAAATCCCTTACCAGCTGCTGGTATATTCCCTTTATCCCTTTTAAATCCCCTTTAGACTGTAAATCCTTGGCTTTATTCAGAAACACTGAAATGGAGGCATCGGAAGCGGGGTTAGGCATAATTCCGGCATTCTTTCTTAATAAAAAAAATAGGGCAACAAAAGAAATAAATATAACTACCCCTAAAAGTAAAATTAATCTTTTCATTACTACTTTACCCCCTTAGCGGGCTAAAACCGCGATAAAAACCCCGATAATAAATCCGGTGATAACTTCAACCGGAGTATGCCCGATTAATTCGCGAAGACGCCCCTCAGGAACCTTACCCTTCCAGTAAATATCTTCGGTTATTTTGTTTAATATTCGCGCCTGTTTGCCTGTTGCCCGGCGTACCCCTTGTGCGTCAAACATCACTACAATTGCAAATGCCGCTGCCAGGGCAAAATACGGACTGTTAAAACCGTATTCAAAACCCATAGCTGTAGCCAAACAAGAAGCGCCGGCAACATGTGAAGAAGGCATGCCGCCTGTCCCGATAAACCAACGGAAATCAAACCTCTTTTGATAAACTACGCCTATAATCACCTTGATAGCCTGGGCAATAAGCCACGCTGAAAGTGTAGTGATAAAAATCTTGTTCTGGGCTACCTGGGCAAATATCTCTTTAATTCCCACAATAAGTTTTACTCCTGTTATCCGCGGCTAAAGTAGTATTATATAATCTAAGCCTTGAATTGCAAGTTTTTTTCTCTGTCTGTCAAGCTACGGGAGAGAGATTGCTGAAGTATTAATCTCGAAGATTTTTCTCAAAGACAACATTTTATAGTTTTACTCGTCGGTGAAATTGCGTTTCCCC
>JAFGUY010000107.1 GCA_016938245.1 Candidatus Omnitrophota bacterium
ACAGAAACTTCTTTGGTCTTGTATCTATGCGTCCGATTTACCATGGACAAGATAGATTCGTTCCATTACTTATGCGAAAGTCAATAAAACCCAGGCGCAATCCTGCTCATTATCCACTTCACACTTTCCTTTATTCATTCCTCCGCAGGGGCCATTAAGCAACCCCTTCGGGCAAAGAGTAACCGGGCAAATCCCTCCGGTCTTATCCAAGATACATTCTCCGCACATCGAGCATTTTTCATAAAAATTGCCCTTAGCATCCATAACCGCGCCAAAGGTTGTATTAAGCGCAGGGAAAACCGCCAAGCTAAACCTGTCGTTATCTTTAAAGGACTGGACGCCTAAGCCGCAGGCTAAGACTAAAACCGCATCTGATTCTTTTAGGGCTTTTATATTTTTGGCTGTCTCGCTTTTAAGTTTTGCCGCCACACAAGGCGCAGAAGGGATGCAACTTCCGGTAATAGTTTTACCGGCTGCCTCTAAATCTTTTTTCATTTGAGCCACTTCCGGTTCGCCTCCGGTCTTACAGGCAGTAGCGCACTCTCCGCATCCGACAATGAAAATTCTAGAGTAGCCTTTTAAGCTATCTATAATAGTTTGAATGGGTTTTCTCTCTGTTATAACCATAGGGAAATTTTAACACTAATTAGTGCTATTCTCAAGGAAAATAATAAAACTTTTTCCCGGAAACTATTCTTTTTCTTTCTGTTTCTGTTTTTCTTCGATAAGTTTCTGGGTGATTTCCTGCGGAACCTGCAGGTATTTGGAGAACTCCATGGTGGCATTTGCGCGGCCGCTGGAGAGCGAACGGAAGGCAGTGGCATAACCGAACATTTCTGAAAGGGGTGCTTCTGCGGAGATTATCTTTTGCTTTCCCTTAGGTTCGGCGTTTAGGATTTTCCCGCGACGGGAACAAATATAGCCTATGCAGGCATTAGCATATTCCTCTATTGTTGCAACCTCCAAAGACATATAAGGCTCTAATAAAATCGGTTTGGCTTTCATAAAGGCTTCTTTAAATCCGAATATCCCTGCCATCTTAAATGCCAATTCAGAAGAATCAACTTCGTGAAAAGACCCGTCATATAATTCTACCTTAAGGTCAACAACCGGATAACCGACATATACGCCTTTTTGTATTGCCTCAATTACGCCTTTTTCTACTGCCGGAATAAACGAGCGCGGTATCGAGCCGCCTTTAATTGAATCAATAAATTCAAAACCCTCGCCGGGCTTAGCCGGAATAATCCTTAAATTACAATGTCCGTATTGCCCGCGGCCTCCGGACTGTTTAATATATTTTCCTTCGCCTTCTGACTCCTCCGTGATTGTTTCACGATATGCTACTTTTGGCTGACCGACAATTGCCTCTACCCCGAACTCTTCTTTTAGCCTATCGACAATAATTTCAAGGTGAAGCTCTCCCATGCCGGTTAAAATTACCTCTTTAGTTTCATCGTCGGTATTAACAAGGAATGTCGGGTCTTCTTCGGTAAGCTTTGCCAATCCTTTGCCTAATTTATCCTGATCCGACCGGCTCTTTGGCGCAATACTTAATGATACAACCGGCGTTGGGAATTGAATTGCCTCTAATAAAATGGGATTTGCAGGATCACAAAGTGTATCTCCTGTGACAGTATTGCCTAAACCAACAACCGCTACAATATCTCCGGCAAAGGCATTCTCGATATTTTCTCTCTGGTTTGCATGCATCTGGACAATTCTAGCAACCCTCTCTCTTTTATTCTTAGTAGAATTTAAAACATACGTCCCGGTCTCTAAACATCCGGAGTAAACACGCACGTAAACTAACTTGCCCATATGCGGGTCAGCTTGGACTTTAAAAGCCAGCCCGGAAAAAGGCTCGTTAGGCTCAGGCTTGCGCGGCAACATCTTTTCTTTATCTTCTAAATCGTGCCCCTCTACCGCAGGTACATCCAAAGGCGAAGGGAGATACATAATTACCGCATCTAAAAGCTTTTGCACTCCTTTATTCTTAAATGCCGAGCCGCAGATAACCGGAACTGCCTTATTGCCTACAGTGCCGCGGCGTATTCCTAAAGATAATTCTTCTGCGGTAACCGCGCCATCGCCCGACTCAATATATTTTTTCATTAGGCCTTCGTCAAATGCCGCTGCCTTTTCAATCATAATGCGCCGGTATTCTTTTGCCTTTTCTAAGTAATCCTGCGGGATATCTTCAATACGGTATTCTTTCCCCTGGGACTCATCCTCATAAATATATGCTTTCATCTCTAATAAATCGATAACACCTGCAAAATTATCTTCTGCCCCTATCGGTATTTCTACCGGAATAGGATTGCCTCCTAAGTCAGTCTCCATACCCTTTAATACCGCGTAAAAATCCGCTCCGGTCCTGTCCATCTTATTTACAAAACCTACCTTAGGTACATTATATTTATTTGACTGGTGCCAGACTGTCTCTGACTGCGGCTCGATTCCGCCGACGGCGCAAAAAACCGCCACAGCTCCGTCTAAAACACGCAAAGATCTTTCTACCTCAACTGTAAAATCAACATGCCCGGGTGTATCAATTATGTTTATACGGTAGCCTTTCCAAAAACAGGTTGTAGCTGCTGAAGTAATAGTAATCCCGCGCTCCTGCTCCTGTTTCATCCAATCCATTGTTGCTGCTCCCTCGTGGACTTCGCCTATCTTATGGGAGCGGCCGGTATAAAAAAGTATCCTCTCGGTAGTAGTAGTTTTCCCGGCATCAATATGCGCCATAATTCCGATATTGCGGGTTTTCTCTAATGAATACTTAGGCTGCGGCTTGGTCCTTTCTTTAGGACGGGCCTCGGCTTCAACAGGTTGCGTTTCGGGTTCTGGCTCTTCTACCTTGGATTCCTCGGGTGCGGGCTCTTGCGGCGCAGGCGTTTCTTCCGGCGGTTTTTCCCCTACAACAGGCTTGGCTTCCTCCTTGGCAGGCTCAGGCAGAGGCCCTTCTTGAATCTGTTTTCTTAAATGAGCGATCTCCTCGGCAAAGCTTTTAAGCCTTTCATCTTTCTGCTCCAGCTCCTTCTCTAAATCAGTATATTCTTCATTTAATTTATTAAATTCCGCTTTAGGGACCCACTCGCTTATCTTTTCTTTATGCTTAAATTCATCTATTGTCTTTAGATAAACCTTGGCATCCTGCTCATTTTTTTCTATCCTGTGCCGCTGTATTTCAATCTGCTCGGATTTATCTTTAATAACTTTATCTAATTCAGCTATCTTATCATTAAATTCCCTTATCTCTTTCTTCAGGTTGACATTTTCAGTAAAATCATCCTGCGAGCCTTTTTCTTTATTTAAAAATTTATTCTTTAGCTCTAAATTCTCCGCCTTAACTTTATTGAGCATCTCTTCAGAAGCAGCTACCCACTTTTCTCTACGGCCTAACTCCTGTTTTAACCCGTCATACTTGGCTATTGCCTCCTGAAACTGCGCTTTTTCAGAAGCATACAAAGAGCGCGCCTTTTCAAGCTCTGCCTCTAAAACCTTTGCTTCCTCTTCAAGCCTTGCTATCCTCTGATCGCGGAAATCCGGCAGGGAAGAAATATTATTCTTTTTCTTCTGCTTCTTTTCTCTAGGGGATGACGCGGGTGAAAGAATCCCGAATAATGCATATATAACCATGCCTGCTGCCGGAACTAAAATTATTAATGTTAGGTTATCCATTTTCTATTTTTCGTTTCTACGCAGCTTGGCCATACGCTCTTTTATCTTAGCCTCATACCCTATTTCCGTCGGCTCATAATAGCGCACTTTTTTACGGGTATATTTTTGTTTTACATAATGCCCCTTATAATCATGGGCATATTTATAATCTTTGCCGTGGCCTAAATCTTCTCCGTCTAAAGTGGCATCCTTTAAATGATCCGGGACATCCTGAACCTTATTATTCTCTATGTCCTGCATTGCCTTGTCAATAGCTAAATAGCTGGCGTTAGATTTGGGGGCGCAAGATACGTAAATGACTACTTGTGCCAGAGGAATACGCGCTTCAGGCATGCCGACAAATTCTGATATTTGCAAAGCAGCGTTTGCCAAAACTAATGCCAGAGGATCGGCATTACCAACATCTTCAGCTGCTAAGATACAAACCCTACGGCAGATAAACCTCGGGTCTTCTCCGGCATAAAGCATCTTAGCCATCCAGTAGAGCGCTGCGTCAGGATCACTCCCGCGCATAGATTTAATAAAAGCAGAGGCAGTATCATAATGTCCGTCTTCATCCTTATCATAAACAACCGGCTTTTTCTGGATAGACTCTGCTGCAACCTCTAAATTAAAATCAATAAACCCGTCTTTTGATTTAGGGGTAGTAAGGGCCCCGACTTCCAGCGCATTAAGGGCTCTGCGCGCATCCCCTTCACAGGTATGCGCCAGGAAATCAAGCGCCTTTTTATCTGCTTTAATCTTTAAAGAGCCTAACCCTGACTCTTTATCCTTTAAGGCGCGGTTTAGAATAGCAATAATATCGGCTTCTTTTAGGCTTTTAAGCTCGCAAACTAATGAGCGCGATAATAAAGGCGCGGCAAGAGAGAAGAAGGGGTTATGCACTGTAGCCCCGATCAGTACAGGATTTCCGCTTTCTATATCCGGGAGAAGCACATCCTGCTGGGCTTTGTTAAAACGGTGTATTTCGTCTATAAAAAGGATGGTTTTTTTATTGGTATTGGCTTGTTTCTGCTTTGCGGATGCAATTATCTTACGCAATTCCTCAACATTGGGAGTAGTAGCATTAATTCCGGTATAATATGATTTGGTAATATTGGCAACGCACCATGCCAGAGAAGTCTTCCCTACGCCCGGAGGGCCAAAGAGGATAAGCGAGCTTAAGCGGTCAGCTTCGATTGCCCGGCGCAAAAGTTTACCCTTGCCTAATATATGCGCCTGTCCGGTAAAATCATCTAAAGACGCCGGGCGCATGCGCACTGCCAAGGGGAGTTTTTTTATATCAACCGGTTTTTCTTCGAAGAAGTCCATAAATTACTTATCTCAATATAAAAAAATCCCCGCATTGTGCCGTTGGACTGAATAGCTTGAACCATGCTTTTAAAGGTGGATGCCCTCTCTATAGCGCAAAAGCGCTACAGAATACAGGCTCCCTTGATATTTTTGTTGGTTCAAAAATTATCAAATTTCCAACGCGCACCGCAGGGATATCTTAAAGATCTGTTTTTCTAAAAAAAGTATAACACATATTTTGGGAAAGTCAACCCCTCGGCTCAGCTCGAGGTAAACCTTACCTCATCACTGCGTCGAATTTCTCTTTAAGCTCAAGACAAATACGGCTGTGCACCGAATAAACCTCTTCTTCGGTTAAGGTGCGCTCGTTTGAGCCGTAATTACATTCTATGGTTAACCCCCGGCACCCTTCCGGAATCTGCTTGCCTTTGTAATAATCAACTACCTTTATACTGCGCAATAGGGGCCATCCTTTTTCTTTTAACGCAACGATAACCTCTTTTACGGAATTTTTTTCTTGCAAAATAAAGCTTATATCGCGGGTAATAACAGGGTATTTCGGGAGAGAGACGTATTTTTTCTCTGTTCGCGCATAAGAAATAAGTTTATCTAACGATATCTCAAGCATAAAAACATTTTTATTCTTAATCCCAAACTTGTCTAAAAGCTCCTGCCCTAACATCTCCATGTAGCCTGTTTTTTCTTTATTAATATAAATACCCGCCCTTCCCCCCTGCCCCTGATTAATAAATTCATAGCCTTGCACCTTAAGCCTTTTAAAAATTTCTTCTGCTATGCCTTTTAAGTTAAGCAACCCTAATTCATCTTTTATCGCAGCATTATTAAAAAACATTCTTTTGGCCCCGGTTAAGGCTATCCCGAGCTTAAGCTCTTCATAAGGGGAGCTGTCTTTCTTTAAGAAAACATGGGATATTTCAAAAAGGGCGATACAGTCCTGCTTCTGATTTAGATTGTTCGCGACAGCATGGGTTAATCCCGGGATAAGCGTTGTCCTTAAAGCTTCCTGCTCCCGGCTTAAAGGATTCAAAAGCTCTATTGCAACTATTCCGGGATTGAAATCTTGCAGGGTTTTAGAACCATCCAGGCTATAGGTAATTGCCTCATTTAACCCTAAGCCAACCAAGATGTTTTTTATATTAGAGACTAAACTTCTATTATCCCTTATAGTTATTGGTGGCAAAATCTTAGGCAGGCTAACCGGGATATGCTCATAACCAAAGATACGGGCAACCTCTTCAATTAAATCCTCCTCTAAACAAACATCCTGCCTGAATGAAGGAATGCCTACTTTTAATAAACCTCTCTTTCCTATCTTAAGCTTAAACCCAAGGCCGGATAAAATCTCTTTTGTTTCAGAGCCCTTTATACTTATGCCTAATACTTTTTCTACATTTAAAGTGTTTAAAATAACGTCCCTTTTTTGGGCCTTCTTTAAACCCACGGACTTAAAGCAATGCTGCCTACCTTTGCAAAGCTCTGTAATTAACATCCCTGCTTTTTGGGAAGCCATTTTTACCGCTTCTAAATCTACGCCCCTTTCAAATCTATAGCTTGATTCACTCTGTATGGAGTGCGCCTGCCTTGTTCTTCTTATTAAAATAGGATTAAATACTGCTGCCTCTAACAAAATATTCTTCGTATTGTAGGTAACCTCGGATTCCTTGCCGCCCATTATACCTGCAAGCGCCAAAGGTTTTAAGCTATCTGCGATAACTAAAGTATTGCAGTCTATACTCCTTAATGCTCCGTCGATAGTGGTAAGCTTCTCTCCTGCTTTGCCCCGGCGCACAATTATTTTATCCGGGCTTATTTTATCCCAATCAAAAGCATGCAACGGTTCGCCGGTCTCAAATAAGAAATAGTTAGTTATATCTACGACATTATTTACGCTACGGCAACCTATTGATTCCAGTCTTTTTCTTAGCCAATCCGGAGATAATCCTACTTTTATATCCCGGATAATCCTGGCAGTATACAGAGGGCAATCTTTTTTATCTTCGACCTCTGTTTTTAAGGCTTGGGTGCTTTTTGATTGCATACCAGGCCTCTCATCTTTTATTTTAAGCTTTGCTCCGGTTATCGCCGCTATTTCCCTGGCTATCCCTAAAATATTCAGCCAATCCGGACGGTTTGAGGTAATTTCAACTTCAAAAATACAATCACCCTCTTTACTCTCCAGGGAGATAACCTCTAAACCCGCCATCGTAAGCTTCTCTGCCAGCTTTTCGGGCGGTAATCTTATATCAACATAATCCTTTATCCAGTTGTAGGTAAATTTCATAGCCTAAAATTGTTTTAAGAATCTTACATCGTTTTCAAAAAATAACCTTATATCATTTATCCCGTATTTAAGCATGGCGATCCTCTCAATCCCCATACCAAAGGCAAAACCGGTGTATCTTTTAGAATCAATTCCTACATGCTTAAATACATTGGGGTGTATCATGCCGGCGCCTAAAATCTCAAGCCATCCTTTTTGCCCGCAGACTGAACAACCTTTACCCTTACAGATTATACAGGATATATCTACCTCTGCGGACGGCTCGGTAAAGGGGAAGAAGTGCGGCCTAAAACGCATCTTTATACCATCGCCGAATACAGTTTTGGCAAATAGCTCTAATACCCCTTTTAAATCCGAAAACTTAATCCCTTTATCTACGATAAAGCCTTCAACCTGATGGAACATAAAAGAATGTGAGGCATCTACTGCATCCGGACGGTAAACCTTGCCCGGGACAATAATTGCCAAAGGTGGTTTATGCGCCTTCATCGCGCGCACCTGAACCGGAGAAGTGTGGCTACGCAATAACATCTTCGGATAATCTTTTAGGTAAAAGGTATCGAATGCCTCGCGTGACGGGTGTTCCAGAGGTATATTTAAACCGGTAAAATTATTATATTCGCTTTCGATCTCCGGGCCTTCAACTATAGAAAAACCAATACGGCTAAATATAGAACAGACCTCCTCGGTAATCTGGGTTATGGGATGTAAATGCCCTATCTCTTGGGCAATCCCGGGCATACCGATATCACAATATGAAACCTGCGCATCTTCTTTGTTTCCGGCAATCCCCTTTTGCTTGTCTTCTATTAGTACGGCGAGTTTATTCTTAAGGGAATTAACTTTTTGGCCGAAAGAGGCGCGCTCTTGGCAAGATAATGAGGGGATAGTTGAAGTTAGCTGCGCAACAATGCCTTTTCTTCCTAAATACTTAAGGCGGAATTGCTCTATCCCTTCAAGAGATTTTATATTTTTTGCCTCTTCTTCTATTTGCGAAAGAATAATCTCAATATCCATACTAATAATAAAACCCCCAATAATATTGAAGCCTTCTTTATTTTATCCGGGTTAACTTCCTGTGAAATTAGTCTGCCGGATTCTATTTTCTTAAAAACTTGGGCGTGTATATCTAAATCTCCGCCGTGATCAGGGCAGGCGCGGTTAAATACCCCGGTTATCTCAAATACATCCCCCTTGGCCTTGTAACTTCCGGTATAAACAATACTCTTTGTTAAAGAAAACGGAGCCCAGATACCTATTGCGTGCTCTCCGTCATGAATATTAACCCAGGCAAAATCCCCACGCTTCATTACCTCGCCGATAACCTCTCCTCTATATACCACTTTTTTCCCGTCATATTCTTTAGCGTTATCGATTAATTCGGTGCTTGAGATATGCCCAAAAGCCAAACCCGGAGCAACATTTATAAAGCACGCTAACAATATAGCAAAAATTAATCGCTTTACATTATTTATCTTCATCGCTTTATTTACCCTTTACCGCTGCCACAAAAAACCCGATTAATGTAAAAACCGATATAAACTCCAGACGCCCTGCCCACATCTGCAGGATATAAGTAACTTTTAATACTACCGGCATAGTTGCCGAAGTTATGCCGCAGGATAAGCCTACATTTCCCGCTGCTGATGTAGATTCAAATAAAGACCTTAAAAAAGGATGTCCGTAGAACATTCCTATACAGGCCCCTAAGAAATAAAGGATAAGGTAGGCTAAAGTGATAAGCAAAGCGCTTCTTACCTGCTTGTTCTGTAAAAAAACTTCTTTGATATGGTGAAACTTCTGGATTACAATCGCTCTTTCCGGCAGGATTATTTTTTTAATATCCTCGAGGAATGCCTTAAAGATTATCCCCACTCTAAGCATCTTTATTGCCCCGGTAGTAGAACAGACGGCCCCGCCTAACCCCATTGCCAAAATCACTCCTACAAGGCTTAAATTATTCCATTCGCTGGAAAATTGAGAGGGATATATAGTCTGAAAGCCGGTGCCTGAATGGCCGGAGACAAGCTGAAAGAAGCCTTTGCGGAAAAACATAACTGCCTGAGGATATATCCCGGCCTGCTTTAAACCTATAGCGACAATAGAGAATACGGCCATAATAGAAATGAAAAAAGTCACTGTCTCTATATTCTTGGCTATCTCTTTGCGGTTACCAACCCAAATATGATAATGGAGCTTAAAGTTAAGAGCACCTAAAATCATAAGAATAACAGTTACAATCTCAAAGGCAAAAGAGCGGTAATAAAGAATGCTCTGTGACTGCGGGGCAAAGCCTCCGGTATCAAAAGCAGCCATGAATATGCATAGGCCGTGGAAAAAAGCACTAAACGGCTTCATCCCTCCTATATTACCGATTATGCTTAAAACGAGGGTGCCTAAGATTAAATAAGTAATGCTTACCAGCCATATAAATCTTGAGGTATGTATTACATTGGGCATTATTCTCTCGTCGCGCGCTTCCCCTACGTATAATTTGAATGCTCCGGATGCGCCTTTGACAAAGAACGAAAGCGCAATAATTACAATCCCCTGCCCTCCGATAAACATAGTTAAATGGCGCCAGAGATTGTGCGTTAAAGACATGTGGTCTAGATTTTGGACTAAGGTAAGTCCGGTCGTAGCAAAACCGGACATAGAGTCAAAACAGGCGTCTAAATAAGATTTCCAGTGCCCGCTTAAATGCATAGGAATTGCCCCTAAAAACATCACTGCCACCCACGCTAAAGAGACTACAATCATCCCCTGCATCCAGTTAAGTTCGCGGTCTGTACGAAAAACCCGGATAAGTATAAGCCCGATAATTAAGCCCGTTTCTAAACCGATTAAGAAATCTAAGACAGGGTTTATCTCTCTGGCTAACAATCCTACTAATATAGGTATAGCCATTGTACAAGAGAGGCCGATAATAATCTTGCCTAAATAATAACCTATGGCCTTGATATCCTGTTTACCGGGCTTTAAGATCATTTTCTGAAATTAGCAATAAAACAGATTATAAACCCTGCAAGCATTATGCAAAGGGCATAAAGAACCTCTGTAGATATCCCAAAGGCTGTCTTTAAAAATATCTTTTTCTTAATCATAATTTACCTGCAAGTAAACTTAACAGCTGGGGTTCGTTTCCTATGCTCGTTAAGGCAACTACGTCATCTCCGGGCTTAAGGATAGTGTTGCCTTTAGGGACAATAACATCATCACCTCGTAGGATAGAGACTAAAACGGAATTTTCAGGCAGGATAATATCTTTTACTTCTTTATTAATTACGGGGGAATCTTCCGGTAAATCCACACGCACAATAGCAAGCTTGCCGCGCTTAAAACTCATAAGGGTTACAAAATCAGAAAAAGAGACCTCCTCTTCAATAATCTTAGCGATTACCTTGGTGGCATCAACCGGTATATCAATACCCAGCTCGCTAAAAGTATGCTCATTATCAGGATTATTAACTCTGCCTACTGTACGCTGCACACTAAAACGCTCTTTGGCTAACTGGCAAATAATCAGGTTGTCTTCATCATCTCCTGTAACTGCCGCTACAACATCTGCCCGGGATATCCCGGCCTCTTCCATAATCTTTGGATCGCATCCGTCGCCGTTAATTACCAAAGCCTCAATCTCACGGGCAGTCTCTTCACAGACAAGCTTATTCTTATCGATTATGCTTACAGTATGTTTGCTTCCCGTAAGCCTCTTGGCTAAGAAATACCCCACTTTCCCTGCGCCGATAATGATAATATACATCATACACCTCTTGTTTTCCTAAAGCAGCTTAAACCTCTCCTTTATTTTATCAAGGCTGGTGACTTTAATAAGCGCCATTAATACATCCTTAGGCTTAAAGAAAGTGTTATTTTCAGGAATGATTGCTCCCGAAAGCCTTCTAATGGCTACAATCATAAATACCTGCGGGATATTTATGTCTAAAGGGGTCTTGCCGACCAAATCATCTTTAACTTCAATCTCATAAACACCTAAATCTTTGGTTTCAATAAGGTAGCTGGAAAAACGGCTTTCAATTATCTTATCGCGTAACATTGCGGCAAAGAGGGTCGTCCCGCTAATAATATCAAGGCCTAATGCCGCATAGATATGCGCGCGTTGCGGGTCATAAACACGGGCGATAACCTTGGGGACCTTGAATATTCTTTTGGCAACCTGCGCAGAGATCAAATTAGTATTATCACCGTTAGTTACAGCACAAAAGGCATCTGCTTTTTCAATCCCTACCTGCTTTAAGAGCTCCAAGTCAAACCCATTACCAGCCATAGTCAAGCCATTAAAGGTACTGCCCAAACGGTCAAAAGCATCGCGGGATTTATCGATTATAACAACATTCTGCCCTTCGTTAGAAAGAAGCTTGGCTAACTCTGCGCCTACCCTTCCGCAACCAACTATTATTACATGCATAATAACCTCTTATTTTTTCGCTAACCCTACTATCTTCTTAAAGGCTGCGCTATCCCTCACTGCCAGATCCGCAAGTATCTTACGGTCCAGCATAACTTTAGACCTCTTCAAGCCGTTCATAAAAACACTGTAGGTAAGGCCGCATTCTCTACAGGCAGCATTAATACGCGCAATCCATAGTGCGCGAAACTCTCTTTTTTTGTTGCGCCTGTCGCGGTAGGCATATTTTAAAGCGTGCATAAGAGCACGGCTAGCCTGCTGATACTGCTTGCTCCTGTCCGAGAAAAAACCCTTTGCCTTCTTTAATACCCTCTTTTTCCTTCTGCGCGTAGCAACGCTATGCTTGATCTTAGACATAATGCTTACTCTCCTTTAGTTAACCGTAAGGCAACATCCTTTTTAAATATTTCTCTTCTTTCTTATTGTCCAGGACACTCCTTCTTTTTAAAGATCTTAGCCTCTTGGCTTTTTTGCTTGAGGCAAGATGGCTTTTACCGCCGGGAGAATATTTAATCTTCCCCTTTTTGCTTAATTTAAATCTCTTAGCTACCCCTCTTTTAGTCTTTAGTTTTCCCATGGCTGCCTTTCTATTTAGGTGCAACTACAAAATACATAATCCTGCCTTCTAAGGCGGTTTTTTTTTCCAGTTGCCCGTCGTTTGCTAAATCCGCGATAAACCTGTCTAAAACCTTTTTCCCTAAATCTATATGCTCCATCTGCCTGCCGCGGAAGAATAAATTAATTTTAACTTTGTCTTTCTTTTTTAAAAAACTTATTACGTGTTTTAGTTTAGTTTCGTAATCATGGTCGTCAATGTTAGGCTTTAAGCGTATCTCTTTAAGTTTCCCCTGTTTTTGATGCTTCTTGGCCTCGCGCTCCTTTTTTTCCTCATCGTATTTGAATTTACTAAAATCAATAATCCGGCAAACCGGCGGGTTAGCAGTGGGTGCCACCTCAACTAAGTCTAAGTCATACTGATTAGCTAATTCCAGCGCCTTTTGTATCGCCACTATACCGAGCTGTTGTGCATCCGGGCCGATAAGCCTTACATGGGAAACGCGGATCCTTTCATTAACACGGATAAACTTTTTTATCGCAACCACCTTTCCTTTCTTTAGGTTAGGCTATTTGACAATAAGCGGGCTTGTTTTATAAAATCACTTAACACCACCATGCCGATATTGCCCTTGCCTTTTTTTCTGACCGCTACTGACCGAGATTTTTCCTCTCTTTCTCCGACAACTAAAATATAAGGTATCTTATCCAGCTCTGCGTTACGTATCTTCTTGTCTAATGTTTCATTACGCGTATCTATTTCTACACGGAAACCCTCGTTTTCCAATATTCCCTTAACTTGATCCCCGTAGCCTACAACCGAATCTTTTATCGGAATCACCGTCATTTGCACCGGGGCAAGCCAAAGAGGGAAATCCGCATTATAATGCTCTATTAACGCGCCGATAAAGCGCTCTATACTGCCTAACAAAACCCTGTGCAACATTATAGGTTGTTTTTCCTTACCTTCATTATCAACATAGGCAAGGCCAAACCTTTTCGGCAGGGCAAAATCGCATTGTATGGTGGCGCATTGCCATTGCCTTTTTAAAGCATCTTTAAGTTTGATATCTATTTTAGGCCCATAAAAAGCGCCGTCTCCTATATTAATATCATATTGAAGCCCTTCTTCTTTCAACGCCTCTTCTAATGCAGAAGTTGCCTTCTGCCAGTCCTCATCAGAACCGATACGGTCTTTAGGCTTAGTGCTTAACTCTATTACCCACTCCTTGAAACCAAATGCTTTCATAGTGTCAAAGACAAAATCTATTACGCCCTTAATTTCTTCGCGCAGTTGTTCAGGAAGGCAAAATATATGGGCATCATCCTGGGTAAATCCGCGCACGCGCAATAATCCATGCAGGACTCCGGCTTTTTCATGGCGGTAAACTGTCCCTAATTCAAAAAGCCGTATGGGCAAATCCTTGTAGCTTCTTGTCCTGGACTTATAAATTAAGATATGCCCGGGGCAATTCATCGGCTTTAAGACATATTCCGCCTCATCTACTTTAAATATATGCATATTTTCTTTGTAGTAATCGTAATGACCGCTTGTCTTCCAAAGCTTAGAATTCATAATATGCGGGGTAATCACCATCTGATACCCGCGTTTTACATGTTCCCTCTTTTCGTAATCTTCAATAATGGTGCGAAGAACAGCTCCTTTAGGATGATAAAAAACCAGCCCTGCGCCGGCCTCTTCATGGTAAATATCAAATAACCCTAAGGCCGGGCCTATTTTACGGTGATCGCGAAGCTTAGCCTCCTCTATATTCTTCAGATATTCCTCTAATTCTTTTTTGGTTTCAAAACAGGTGCCGTAAATCCTCTGTAGCATTGGGTTAGTTTCAATACCATGCCAATACGCTCCGGCAACCGAGAGAAGCTTGAAGGCCTTGATCTCCCCGGTTGAGTTAATATGCGGCCCGCGGCATAAATCTACGAAACCTTTACCCGTTCTATAAACCGAGACTTTTTCATCCGATAAAGCATTAAGCAATTCTACCTTATAATCTTCCTTAATTCCTTGGAATAATTTTATGGCCTCAGCCCTGCTTATCTCTTCCCTGATAAAAGGTTCATTTTTAGCTATAATTTCACGCATCTTTTGATCAATTTTAACCAAATCCTCGTCAGTAAAAGCATCTTTTTTACCCGCACTAAGCGCAGTCGAAGTGTCAAAATCATAATAAAACCCGTCTTCTATAGCCGGGCCGATAGCTAATTTTGCATCCGGCCATAGCTCCTTTACTGCATGAGCCATTATATGCGAACAAGAATGTCGTAAGGTATCTAGATCCATAGTTTTTCTGGTAAGGCACTTAGCTCGCTAAACCGCTTGTCGCGGTTTTTAACGCTCGCTTGAGTGCCATTAAAATTTTCCTTGTCGGAAAATTTTAATGGGCCCAAGAGGACTTGAACCTCTGGCCTTTGCGATGTCAACGCAACGCTCTAACCAACTGAGCTATGAGCCCGATGTAATATTTATGGGCAGGGAGGGAGTCGAACCCTCACGCTCTTGCGAACGGGAGATTTTAAGTCTCCATTGTCTGCCATTCCAACACCTGCCCGTTGATAAACATTGGTCGAATTCAAGAGGTCGATTGTTCTACTTTTTCTCCAACCAGCATAAGAATTAATACACTCCTCGGCTAATAAATTCTTTCTCTCCAGACCAAAGCTTCCTGGGTAGTAACACTGTTGAGCAATCTGTCTTGCTGCCATTTTGCCAAATTTTAACTCACAACAAGTTCCTTGCTTGTTTTGCTTATGTATTTTCCCTCTTGCTTTTAAAATTTCTTCTATTGCTTGCCCTAACCATTCCAAGAATTTAATGGAGACAGAGTATACCCTCAGGCTCCATTGCTCTCTTTTATTACCCGGGTGTATCCAATTACGTATGCAACCATCTCCGTCAATCAATCCTCTTAAGAAATCAGGAAAATATGCTTCGGGAATATTTAATTCCTTTAGTGTTAAAGATTTATTGGGTGTTAACCCTACAGACAAAAGAAAATCATAAAAATTTCTGTTCCCAATTTGAATATGAAAATTTTTCTGTTTTAACGCGTTAAATTTTTCTCCAATTTTATTAGTAATGTTTAGTGTCGTTTTAATCTTAAGAAGAAATTCCCGGTCTTTAGAGGTTATGTCTATATGTCGTCCATCTGATGACAAACACCCGTCGCTTGTGATTAACCCTACTAAATACCAAAGATTCGCTCCGCTGATTTTTAATTCTTCCCTATGCGCAGGCATTTTAATTTAAGGCGCGGAGCGGAATCGAACCGCTGAATAACTGTTTTGCAGACAGTTGCCTTGCCGCTTGGCTACCGCGCCAAACTTTTAAAGAACCTTATTGGCCTCTTTGATTATCGCCTCAACTTCCGCCAAGCAGCCAACGCCCGTATCGCCGCAAGCAAGCTTCCCCTTCTTAGGCCCGATGAACATATAGCCTTTATTTTTAAGCTTGGCAATATTCTCTTGGGTGATTTTATTTTTATACATATTCTCATTCATTGCCGGCGCAATCAAAACAGGCGCGCTAGTTGCCGAAACTACGCAGGTCAAAAGATCGTCGCATATCCCGCTTGCAATTTTCGCAATAACATTTGCTGTAGCCGGAGCAATTAAAATTAAATCTGCCTGTTTAGCCAAAGATATATGTTCTATCTCCCAAGCCTCCGGCATATCAAATAGCCCGCGATAAACTTTATTGCCGGAAAGACTCTGGAAAACTACCGGCTTAATCATCTCTTCGGACTCTTTAGTCTGTATTACCGTAACAGAAAAACCTTCTTCTTTAAGCCTGCGCACCAAATCACAGGCCTTATAAATCGCGATGCTTGCCGTAACCCCTAAAATAATCTTTTTATTCTTCAACGCCTTATTCTTTCTGCTTTAACTTCTTAGCTTGCACTTTCCCGGCGGCAATCTCACGCAACGCCACAGTAGAAGGCTTAACCGCGGCATTTGCCTCTATAAGTTTAGGCTGTCCCTCGGCAATCTCCAAGGCTCTTTTTGCTGCCAGATTTACAAGTTTATAGATAGACCCTTCACTCTTTGATAAAAGCTTCTCTCTCTCGACATAACCCATAGATTGCTCCTTACTTGTATTAAAACATCATATTCTTTGCAATATAATACCTTTCAACCTTTTGACTGCTTGTTTTAAATTAATATTACGCAGAGAATAATCATAATACGCTGCTTGCCTAAGCTCTGCTTCCACAAGCCTCACCCTACGCTTAACCTCCTCATTTTTCGTCTTAAAAGAACGCCCCTGTATCCTCTTGCGTAGCTCCTGAAGCGACGGGGGAATAACAAAAATAGTTAACGTTTCTTTAGGGTACAGCTTTCTCACCCGCTTTGCCCCTCTAAAATCGAGGCAGAGCAGAATATTCTTGCCTTTTTTAAGCGCAGCTTCAACCAGGGCTTTCTTTGTCCCGTAATAATAACCTAAGTATTTTGTCCACTCAAGTATCTTTCCGCTTCTTTTTAAATCTGTGAACTTTTCCCCGGTTACAAAAAAATAATCTCTCCCCTCTTTTTCCCCTGTGCGCCTTGGCCGCGTGCATAAAGACACGGACTTAACAAATTTCTTCTTGATAAGCCCGTCCTTAAGGACGCGGTCGCGTAATGTAGTTTTTCCCGAGCCCGAAGGCCCGGAGAGGATAAAAATCATTCTATGTTCTGCGCCTGTTCCCGAATCTTTTCAATCAAACCTTTAATCTTTAAAACCTGCGCGGATACCGATACATCAAATGTCTTAGCCGCCAGCGTATTTGCCTCGCGTTGCATCTCCTGAGCGATAAAATCAAGTTCCTTGCCTATCGCCCCGCTTGCGGTTATTTTACGCTTAAAATTGCTGACGTGGAAACCCAACCTGTCTATCTCCTCTGTAGTATCTGTATCCTTTAAAAATGACGCCCTCTCTTCGTCGGTAGCAAAACCCTTAAGCCTCTCTTTAAGAGAACCTTTTAATATGCGCCTTATGCTCAAAAGCCGTTCCTTAAGCTCATCTGCCTGCTTCTTTAAGTATCCCTGCAGAGCAACCCCTTCTTTTTTGCGCGCCTTTGATAAATTATTGACTGCAATCCTCAAAGCTGCTTTTAATCTAGGCCATAGGCTTTGCGCAGAGAGCTTCTCTTCTTCCAAAGTTAAGACCCCCGGTAGATTAATTAAGGTATCGAAACTTAAATCATTCTGAATTCCTAACTCCTTTTGGGCCTTATGAATCTTGTCTATATATTTTTTAAGGAGCCCCTTATTAATAAAAGCATTCCCGTACTTTTTACCGCTTATATTTACTGAACAGACAACTCTACCCCTTTTAATCTTATCCTCAATAGCCTTTTTAACTTTCTCTTCGAGAGAAAGCATCCCTTCGGGCAGATGCAAAGAAGCCTCTAAAAACTTATGGTTTGTACTTCTTAACTCCACGGATATCTTCCCGTGCCCGCCTAACCCTATTTCCGAGCTGCCAAAACCTGTCATGCTACTAATCATGATCTTGCCCTTCTACTCTGCCCAAATATTTCTTTTAGTCTCTTTCTCAGTAATCTCCTTAACAGGATAAAGCTTAACGATAATCTCATCCGGCAGAAACCACAGTTTAATCTCCCTTTCTGCATCCTGCTCGTTAGATGAAACGTGAATTACATTTTCATATACGCCGGTTGTAGTGATGCGTCCGTATGAACCGCGGATAGAGGTAGGGTCTGCCTCTTCGGGATTAGTTGCGCCAGCGAGTTGACGGCATTTACTGATCGCCCCCTGGCCCCAGTAGACTAACGCCATTACCTTTTTACGGTCATGTAAATCCCCTTGTAGATATTTTATAATATCCCCGAAAAAGGGCTGATCCTTAAGGTGCTGGTAATGCTTCTCGGCTAATGCCTTGGATACGCGTACCATTTTAGCCGCGACAATTTCCAGCTTTGTCTCGGAGAGCCGAGTTAATATATTGCCGGTGAGTGATTTTTTAAGCCCGTCGGGCTTAATAAGTATTAAAGCTGCCTGATTCATTATCTTTTACCTCCCCTGATTACATTCGCAATCCTCTCTAAATCTTCCTGGGAATAAAATTCAATAAAGATGTGCCCGCGCTTTTTCATTTTGCTGATTCTTACCTTTGTAGACAAAGTGGTTTGCAACTCTTCTTCCAAAGCTGCGATGTAAGGCTCGCGCTGAAGATGAATACTTCTACACCTTATGCCCTTTGGCCGGCTTGCCTTAATTAAATTCTCGAGCTCCCTGACTGATAGACCCTTGGCTATAACTTCCTGCGTAAGCCTGCGTTGCCGGTTTGCGTCCTCTACCTCTAACAACACCCTGCCATGAGCAAAAGATATACGCCCCTTCTTCATCTCTTCCTGAATTTCATGAGGAAGTTTTAATAGCCTTAAGGTATTAGCAATGGTAGCACGCGCTTTTCCCAAACCCTCGCTAATTTTCTCTTGAGTAACCTGAAATTTATCAATAAGATGTTGATAGGCATGCGCCTCTTCAATCGGATTTAAACTCTCTCTCTGGATATTTTCAATTAATGCATATTCCAAGGAATCTTTATCATCAACATCTTTAACTATTATCGGTATGTCATTGAGCCCCAGAGAGTTACATGCACGCAACCTTCTCTCTCCGGCAATAAGTTCATAATAATCCCCCTTGTTTCTAACTAAGAGCGGTTGTATAACCCCCTTCTCTTTAATTGATCGAGCGAGCTCCTCAATAGTGCCGGGGTCAAAATCTTCTCTAGGCTGAAAAGGGTTTGGACGGATCTGCCCAGTTTGGACATAAATAATTTCGCTTTTAGACCCTTGTACCTTTTCAGGAATCAATGCCCCTATCCCTTTTCCTAAGGCTTTTCTCTCCATTAAGACTCTCCTTCTGCTTTAACCGCACTGGAACTTAAAGGTAACCCTAAAATTTCCCGGCAAAGCTCCTCATATTTCTGCGCCCCTAAAGAATCTTTATCATAAAGAAAAATAGGCTTGCCAAAACTCGGGGCTTCGGTTAATCTTATGTTGCGCGGGATGACTGTTTTATAAACCTTGTCTTTAAAGTGATTTCGCGCTTCCTGAATCACCTCTTTTGTTAAATTAGTCCTGTAATCCGCCATAGTAAGAAGCACACCCTCAATAACCAAGCTTGGGTTAATATTGTCTCTGACAAGCCTAACGGTGTTATTAAGTTGCGTCAGCCCTTCCAGGGCGTAATATTCGCACTGCACAGGAATTATTACTGAATCTGCGGCGCATAGGCCATTAATGGTTAAAAGGCCCAATGACGGCGGAGAGTCAATGATAATGAAGTCAAATTCCGGCCTTATTTTTTCAAGCGCCCTCTTAAGGCGATACTCCCTGCCAAGGGACCCGACTAGTTCTACTTCGGCCCCGGTTAAATCTAAATTAGATGGTGCGATAAAAAGATTGGGTATGTTGGTGGACTGTAAGATATCTTTAATGTCAAGCTCTTCCAGTAGAACATGGTAAGTACTTTTAAGAATACTGTGTTTATTTAAACCGATGCCGGAAGTTGCATTTGCCTGAGGATCTAAATCTATAAGCAAAACCTTCTTTCCGGCCACAGCAAGAAAAACAGCAATATTAATTGCTGATGTAGTTTTACCTACTCCACCCTTTTGATTACAGATTACAATTACTTTACTCATTATCTTTTATGCACCTTAAAAGCCCTGCTTTGTAAATTTAAACTAGAAAGTTTTTCTGCTAAAGAACGCAAGGGTTCATAATCTGTGCCTCGATAATTCTTTAATTTATACAATACCATCTTCCGCCAGACATTATAAACCTCTAATTTCTTTTTGCTCTGTAGGGGATATTTATCAAAATGCTCAATGACCCTCTTAAGCGCGTTAATTTTTGTTACCCTGTAATATGCGGCTGGCTGAGAAAACCCACTCTTAGGAGAACCTTTGGATTCTTTTTGGTAATATATATTGCCTAGATAATCAAAGAACTCTCTGATTTCTTCAACTATTTGACGGTTATCTTCCCTTTGCTTAACTCCAAAATATAAAGCGAAACTCCCACCGTTTCTACTATAAGTAAACGCCGCTTCTCCATCGCAGAAACCTGTTACATACCAAGGACTTAGCATATATATTCTTGACTTATAAATGTTCCAATCCGAACATTTTCACGCGGAACATTCTTATTCCTACTATCAACTATTATCTTAAATCTACCGAGATTGTCAAGTGTTTTTTGTCTCCCCTAAGACACTTACACGTACTTTTGCTAACTTTGCTCCGGGCATACCAAAGAGGCCTTTTGCTTCTTCAGAAATAACCTCTATCTTTACCTTCTTACGGGGTAATTGCAACTTTATCAGGGCTTGTTTAATAGCTTCTTCTACAGTCTTCCCCTCTACTTCAATAGCCTTATTAATCTTCATTTTGCCCTATTCATGCGCAGTTGGAAAATAAGCATAAGCATGCTATTAACAAACCAGTACAGGACTAATCCTGATGGCATACGGTAGAAAATCAAGCCGAACATAACCGGCATGACAATAAGCATTATCTTCTGCTGTTCAGCTGCAGCGCTGCCAGTAGATACCGCAGATATCTTCTGTTGCACAAACATTCCTATAGCCATAATTATAGGTAGTATATTTAATTCATGCCCTATTATCGGCAAATTAGGCCAACCCTCAGGAAATACCCATAAACGATCAGGTTCAGATAAATCCCTGATCCAAAGGAATCGTGCTCCCTTTAATACTATAGAACGCATTAACGCGTTATAAAGCGCAAAAAAGATGGGCATCTGCAGCAACAGCGGTAAACAGCCTCCTAGTGGGTTAACCTTATGCTCTTTATAAAGCTCCATAATCTCTTTATTCATCTTTTGCGGGTTATCCTTATAAGTCTTTCTTAATGCCTCTACTTTAGGCTGTAAAGCTTGCATTTCTTTCATTGAGCGCATCTGTTTTAAGGAAAGCGGGTATAAAATAAGGTAAACTACGAGGCTTAACAAAACAATAGCTAACCCCCAGTTATGAACTAGGTTATATATAAATCCAAGAATTTGTAAAAGTATTTGCGATATGAAATCAAAAGTTCCATAGTGTATAATACCTGCCCATGCAGGATTATTTTTATTTAAGATATTAATGTCTTGCGGGCCAATATATATATGATATAAATGTCCAATCTGCTCACTCGGTAATAAAAGTTCTTTTTGGACATTTAATCCTAGCTCTGTTTCATAATTATTAATTTTATTGACAAAGCCCTGATGTAGGCCCGAATCAGGTTCTACAATCGCAGCAAAATATTGGTCTCGTAAACCTAAAAATTTCACTCCTTCTAATTGCGTATTCTTGCGCGCATTAATATGCGCAACCTTATCTTGCGTAGCTATAGTTATATCCTGGTACCGCGCCTGTTGATTGCCGGATGAAAAATCCAAAGCTCCCAATAAAAGGGGAAGATTTATGGTAACGGGATTAGATGAAGTATTTTGAATCTTTATTGCTAACTCCATGGTATAATTAGAGTTGTGAAAGGTAAACTTTTTGCTAATCCTTTTCCCCGGAGTAACAGCGCTAAAACTTATACTATCGCCTGTCATTTGATCCTTTTTAAAAATAAGGGTTGGGTCTTTCAACAGGCAACCATATTTTAGGGGAAGCTTGTAATTATTATAAGATAGAAAGACTACCTCTTTGATTGCTGCGGGCGATTCATCAAAAACAACTTCTAGGTTATCCTGGCTATATGTAATAAGCTTTTCTGGGGCTACAGGAAGAGGTTGAGTAACAACAGGAGTAGGCAGAGTAACGGGCTGGGACGATGAATCGGCCTTAGTTATAACATCTTGCGGCGCAATATGTTGCGGTTTAGGCATCAACGCTGACCAACCCAGTAATACCAAAATAGATAATGCAATTGCTAAGACTAAACGTTTCTCCATAATTAATCTAAAGGATCGTACCCAAACCTCCCGGAAAAGGGATGGCATGCGGATATTCTCCTGGCTCCTTTTAAGCTTCCTTTTAATAATCCATATTTTTCTATGGCCTGCTTTACATATTCTGAGCAGCTTGGCACAAAACGGCAGGACGGTGGCAGCACCCGTCGAACATAGGCCTGGTATCCTTTAATTAACAATACGGCGATTCTCTTAAGCATTAACGGCAGAGGCTTTTTCTGCCCTTGCGCCTGCGCCGGGCTAGCAGCTTACGACCGTTGCGGGTAGCCATCTTGTTGCGGAACCCATGCTTTCTCTTGCCGACAACGTTTGTCGGAGTCTTAAGATTTTTCTTCATCTTTCTATCCTTAAAAATACGTTTCTTTTAATAATGGTTGATAATTATAACATAAAAAGGCAGCCCGTCAATGAGTAATTTAACTTGTCTTAAGCGTTATACACAATTAGGCGTTGGTTATCCACAGCATCGTCGGAAAAACCATTTTGTACCCGGCCCTGGCTTAGCAGGCTTCTCCTAAAGATTGTTTTATGGTCCTTAAAAGCATGCTAAGGCATACGACCAGTTGAGTTATTTTTATTGACGTTCAATAAAATTATTGTATAATAGCTAACGTTTATCTTTTTTACTTGCAACTAGGTTTGTTTCTGATATAATTATCCTGTGACTTGGGCAAAGGAAGAGACACCCCCGGGCTGATTGCATAATTAATGTTCAATTAGCGTATATAAAAATCCTATAGTATGGAGTAAGTTATTATCCACAGATTTATTCAAGGTGTGAATAAACTGTTAATAACACTAAAATGGGCGACTTAACATTAGCCTGGGAGCAGGCACGGGCAAAAATAAAAGGCCAGCTTGACGCAACGGCATTTGAAACGTGGATATTGCCACTCATAGCCAATATCGAGAGCCAAAATGCCATAACTCTTGAGGCCCCGGATAATTTCTTCAGGGATTGGATCCAAAAAAATTACCGGAAAACTATTGAGGACGCAGTACAATCTTTCAGTTCCCCCGCAATCACTATCAACATATCAACAGCACTACGGCAGCCTAATGTGCCGGCAAAAGAAGAGCCTAATAACGTATTTATGCCCGACCGGGGAAGCCAATACGGAGTCAATTTGAACAGCCGCTATACCTTTGAAAATTTTGTTATCGGTTCTTCTAACCGCCACGCGCATGCTTATTCTGTAGCAGTCGCTGAAGCTCCAGCAAAAACCTATAACCCTTTGTTTATCTATGGCGGCGTAGGATTAGGCAAAACCCACCTTATACAAGCCATATGCCATAAAATTAAGGCCAATACTTCTACAAAACTCAAAATCGCTTATTTACCCTCTGAACAATTTACTAATGAATTAATCAATGCCATACAACGCCACTCAACCGCGGCTTTTAGGCAGAAATATAGAAATACCGATATTTTGGTAATAGATGACGTACATTTCTTCGGCGGTAAAGATTCCACGCAAGAAGAATTTTTTCATACCTTTAATACCCTTTATGATGCGCATAAACAAATCATTCTGTCGTCGGACAGGCCCCCTAAAGAAATAGTGGACCTGCAAGAAAGGCTAGTTTCACGTTTTGGGTGGGGTTTAACCACAGATATCCAGCCCCCGGACATAGAGACGCGCGTTGCGATATTAAAGAAGAAGATTGAAAGAGAGCCTGTTGTGGTGCCGGATGACGTAATATTTTTTATCGCTCAATTAATTAAAACCAACATAAGGGAATTAGAGGGCGCATTGGTAAGAATCATGGCATACTCATTAATGGAAGAGCGGCCCATAACAATAGATTTAACCAAAGAGGTTTTGAGAGACCTGTTAAAAGAGCCTAAAAAACTTATCACTGTTGACTTGATCCAACGCTATACAGCAGAAGAATTTGGTGTTTCTTTGGGGGACCTCAAAACCAGAAGGCGCAATAAAACCATAGTATTGCCCAGACAGGTGGCTATGTATTTAAGCCGGGAGTTAACAGACCTTTCTCTGCCCGAGATAGGGCAATTTTTCGGGGGCAAAGACCACACAACGGTTTTACACTCCTATAATAAAATTAAGGAGGCGATTGTTAAAAACCCTTCTTTAAATGAAAAAGTAGTGCGTATTATGCACATTATAAAACAATAAATTCAAGGGTTATACAAGGCGGTTTTTTGTCTTAATTATCTGGCTTTATAGTATATTATGAGGTTGTGCACAGAAACACGGGTTATTACTATTACTACTTTTTAATATTTTATATAATAAATAGTAAGGAGATCAAAATGAAGGTAAAGGTTAACAAAGGAGTTTTATTAAGTGGTTTACAGATAGTACAAAACGTTATTATCTCTAAGTCTAGTTTACCAATACTGTCTAATGTTTTAATTGAAACACAACAAGGCGGGCTACGTTTAACTGCCACCGATTTAGACATAGGTATAACCTGTGTAATACCTGTTGATGTCCAGGAAACAGGAGCAGTTACTGTGACTGCTAAAAGGTTTAGCGATATTATAAAAGAGTTGCCCGGAGAATTCGCGCAAATTACTACCAAAAAAAACAACCAGGTGAATATTGAAGCGGAATTATGCCAGTTTAAGGTAATGGGGTTGGCGCGCGAAGAATTCCCCAAGTTACCAGAGTTTAAAGATAAAGATGTTGTGCGGTTAGACCAGGGCGAGTTAAAAGAAATGTTAAGGCTTACGTCGTTCTCTGTTTCTTTGGATGAATCGCGCTATATTTTAAACGGCATCCTTTTTAAGATTAACAAAAACTCTGTCACTTTGGTGGCAACGGATGGTAAAAGGCTGGCTGTTGTAGAAAAAAGTTTGGTGTCCGGGATTAATAAAGATGTTAGTATTATTATACCTATTAAAACCATACATGAGTTAAATCGCAACCTGAAAGAAGAAGGCGAACTGTCTTTGGTGTTAGGGGGTAATCAGGTTTTGTTTGAGCTGGGTAGCGTTACAGTAATCTCCAGGCTTATAGAAGGCGAATTTCCCGACTATAAACAGGTTGTTCCGCCGGTATCCGAAAACAAGATGCATGTTAATAGGGATACTTTTTTGTTGGCAGTTAGAAGAGCGGCGCTTTTGTCAACGCCGGATTATCAGGCAGTAAAACTGGAGATTTTTAAGGACAAGTTGGTTGTTTCTAAGTCTACCCCGGACATTGGGGAGTCTCATGAGGAGGTAGATATCCGCTATCAAGGCAAAGAGATGATTATCGGGTTTAACCCTAACTACCTTGCGGATGTTTTAAAAAACTTAGGGGGCGAATCAGTGAGTTTAGAGTTGACTGATAGCGAAAAACCAGGAGTTATCCGCCTTAGTGGCTACACTTATATTGTGTTACCTATGCGCTTAAGTTAACGGGTATGGAAAAATTAGGAGATACAATTATAAGTATTATCCGTGAATTGACTGCCCAAAAAACAACGGATAAGAAACTTGCACCCGAGGAGTGGTTAAAAAAAATCTTGACAAAGAGAGAGTTGGGGCATATAAAGTTTCATTATTTTAGAAAAGGGATTGTGGGGTTGCGCGTAGATTCCGCAGTCTGGAAGTACAATTTTAACTTAAAGAAGGAACGGCTATTAAACGGGCTAAAGAAGTGCGATCCTGCAGTAGAAGAGCTACGTTTTAGTATAGGAGATATATAATGAGGAAAGGTAGACAACAAAAACAAAGTCCGGCAAAAGACGCGGCGGAGCCGGCAGCTAATCCTAAGGCATACGATGCCACCAGTATACAGGTTCTAGAGGGGATTGAGGCAGTAAGGCGCAGGCCTGCTATGTATATAGGCGATACGTCTGGCCGGGGGTTGCACCATTTAGTTTACGAAGTGGTAGATAACAGCGTGGATGAAGCTATGGTTGGCCACTGCGATTCTATCAGTGTTGTTATCAGGCCGGATAATAGTATTACTGTTACTGATAACGGACGCGGCATACCGGTAGATATGCACAAAACCGAGAAAAAACCCGCGGTTGAAGTAGCCCTGACTACTTTGCACGCCGGCGGTAAATTTGACCACCGTTCCTATAAAGTATCAGGCGGTTTGCATGGTGTGGGGGTAAGTTGTGTTAATGCGCTCTCTGACTGGCTAGAGGTAGAGGTAAAGAGGGACGGTAAAGTTTATCATCAGCGCTATGAGCGGGGTAAGACCGTATCAGAACTTACGGTTATCGGTAAGAGCGCTAATACCGGGACTAAAATTACCTTCAAGCCGGATAAAACCATATTTACTAAAACAGAGTATTCTTATGATATCCTTTCGCAGCGTTTAAGAGAGTTGGCATTTTTGAATAAAGGGCTGAAGATAAAGCTTGAGGATGAGCGGACGGATAAAGAGGCGGTCTTTGAGTTTTCCGGGGGGATTGTTTCGTTTGTAGAGTATTTAAATAAGAACAAGAACCCGCTACATAATAAGGTGGTATATTTTCAAAAGCTGCAGGATGATATTAACGTAGAGGTTGCCCTGCAGTATAATGATATCTATGCCGAGACGATCTTCTCTTTCGCCAATAACATTAACACAATAGAGGGAGGGACGCATCTTTCCGGGTTTAAATCTGCGTTGACCCGTGCTATTAATCAATATGCCAAATCAAAAAATCTCCTCAAGGATGAAATTGCGATAAGCGGGGATGATGTCCGCGAAGGATTAACCGCAGTTATAAGTGTTAAGGTGCCTAGCCCGCAATTTGAAGGCCAGACTAAAACTAAATTAGGGAATTCCGAGGTAGAAGGGCTGGTGGCATCAGAGAGCTTAAATGCTTTAAGTAGTTATTTCGAGGAGAATCCCTCAGTTGCCAATAAGATCGTGGATAAAGTTATTGTGGCTTCCAGGGCCCGCGAGGCAGCGCGTAAAGCCCGAGAGTTAACCCGTAGGAAGGGTGCTTTAGAGGGCGCGGGCTTGCCGGGTAAATTAGCGGATTGTTCAGAGAGGGATGCCGCGCTTTGCGAATTATATATAGTGGAGGGCGATTCCGCCGGAGGCAGTGCCAAACAGGGCAGGGACAGAAGGTTTCAGGCCATCCTGCCGATCAAAGGCAAGATATTGAATGTAGAAAAATCAAGATTGGATAAAATTTTATCCAATGAAGAGATCCGTACTATTATTACTGCATTAGGAACGGGCATAGGCGAGGAATTCGATATCTCTAAATTAAGGTATCATAAATTAGTGCTTATGGCGGATGCAGATATAGACGGTTCTCATATACGGACCCTTTTACTGACGCTCTTATACCGGCAGATGCCTAATCTCGTCGAAGATGGCTATGTATATATAGCGCAGCCTCCGCTTTATAAAATTAAAAGGGGCCAGCGCGAAGAATATATCCAGACTGAAAAAGAGCTGGATGAGATGCTTTTAGATTTGGGTAGAGAAGGGCATAGGCTTATTTCTTTAAAAGATAAAAAAGAGTTTACGGATAACCAGTTTAAGGGTTTATTAGAATTATTGGTAGCAATAGATAAAATAGGCCGCAGTTTAGGTAAAAAGGGGATAGAAACTGCAAAATACATTAGTTTTAGGCATCCTAAGACCAAAAAGATGCCTATTTATAAGGTAAAAGTGGAGGGTAAAGACCTATTTCTCTATTCAGATAAAGAGTTAGCAGCTATCACTGAAAAAGAAGAAAAGGGTCAAGAGCCGGATGTGATGGAATTATTTGAATCGCAGGAGATTGAAGAGCTTTTGACAAAGATAGAAAAGATGGGGCTTGAACTTACAACTTACAGCCCGGAGAGCGCTGCTGAAAAAGCTTCTTCCGTAAAAGAGGCAGTTAAAAAAGTTAAGGCTATTTACCGGATTACCAATGAAAAAGACCAGAAAGATTTGTTCAGTTTGAAGGAAATCCTTGCCTATATTAAAGAGGTGGCAGCAAAAGGCATGCACATTCAAAGATACAAAGGCTTAGGGGAGATGAATCCGCAGCAGCTTTGGGATACTACTATGGACCCTGACAAGCGTACGATGCTCAAAGTAACATTAGAGGATGCGGTAGAGACGGATAAGATGTTTACCGTATTAATGGGAGACCAGGTTGAGCCACGCAGGGAGTTTATAGAAAACCATGCGCATCAGGTAAAAAACCTGGATATTTAGAGGGGATTATGGCTGAAATTGCACGCAAGGCGATCTACCCGTTTCTTATCTTTAAAGAGGCCTGGGGGGGTATGCCGCAAGAATTTAGCGAAACTTAGCGCTGTTTACCTTATTTTTTATATTCCGTATCTTTTTATTGCCGGCTCGGCTAACTTAGTCCCGGACGACCAATCCAATATTTTAAGCATCATTGCTACTTTGATAGGTATATTAAGCGGGGTTACATTATTAGTAGCGGCTAATAAAGCAGTTCAAGCAGAGCCAGTAGGGGTAGTTAAAAGCTTGGTAGAGGCAAAAAATATGCCTTAAGTTATCTGGGGTTAACCTTACTTATTTTTCTTGTTATCGCCGGGATACTCTTTGCCGGAGGAGTGCTTGTTATTATTGCCGGTGCGCTTACGGCACAGATCGGGATGGTCTTGGCGGTTAGCATACAGATCGTTTCTGTTGTAGCGGTTATTTGTTTCCTGGTATATTTTATGATCTGCTGGGCATTAAGCGGGATAGCATGCGTCTTAGAAGGGAAGCGCCCTGTTGCTGCATTAAGGCGCAGCCGGGAATTAATTAAAGATTATGTTAATCCGGTAGTAGGGGAATATTGCCTGTTTATTGTTACTCTTTTGCTCGCCTCTATTCCGTATATGATAGTGCTTTATATGCTCGGTGAGCCTGCGGACGGGACAGAAGCCGAGATTTTTATCGGTGCAATTAACAACATTATTATTAACAGCATACTAGTGCATTGTGACATTAGTTTCTGATATCATCATAGAATCGCGAAAGTTTTTCGCGTGCCTTGTTCTTTGTAAACTGCCAGG
>JAFGUY010000108.1 GCA_016938245.1 Candidatus Omnitrophota bacterium
AGCGAAGCGAAGGGCGGCGAAAGGGAGGGCATAAAGCGAGTTGCTATTTACGTGTATCCGAGCGCTATAAACACGCACTGCTTGAGAAGAAAGCAAAAAATTTTCGGCACAAGCGCTGAAGGCGAGGATATACTCAATAAAGATTAAGTTTCATTCTCAAAATAGGTTCGCACTGCGTATAATAGCTGCGACTTTTCTGAAATTAGTATTTAGTATACGGAGGTGGATATGGCATATTCGGGGGTTGAGAAAAGAAAATATCCTAGGGCTTACGGCAGGTTTATCGTTTCATACCGCATCATTGATGAAATTAACAATGTGGATGTAACCCAAACCAAGAATATAAGCTTAGGAGGGATGTTGCTTACTACAAACCGGGCATTTAACCCCGGCACTAACCTTGCTATAGAGATAAGACTCCCCTTTGACCCTAATCCGATTATGCTTATCGCAAGGGTAATAGAATCGCGCGAAATAATAAAGGATATGATTTACGATACGCGTATGGAATTCTTGGCTGTTGATGAAAAACACAGGAAGGTTATAGGAGAAACAGTCGATTACTATATTAAAAAAGAAAAAAAGGAATAATATATGAAAAAGATTAACATAGGTTTAATCGGGTTCGGCAATATAGGCTCCGGAGTAGTAAGGATCCTGCGGGATAAAAAATCTCTTTTAAGCAAAAAAACAGGATTAGATATAAATATCAGGAGAATATGTGATAAGGATATCAGTTCTAAACGCAGCATAAGCGTTGAGAAGAGTTTGCTTACCCGTAACCCAAAAGATATTATCGAAGACCCTCAAATAGATATTATGGTTGAATTAATCGGCGGGATACATCCGGCCCGCGAGCTTATTATCGAGGCCCTTAAGAGAGGCAAAAATATCGTTACTGCCAATAAAGCATTGCTTGCCTTGCACGGGCAGGAACTATTCTTAGAAGCTTCAGAGAAAGGAAAAAATATATATTTTGAGGCTTCTGTAGGCGCGGGTATACCCATAATTAAGTCTTTGCGCGAAGGATTGGTAGCTAACAAGTTTAACAGTATTTTAGGAATATTAAACGGGACTTCTAACTATATCCTCTCGTCGATGTCTAAATATAACCGCACATTTAATGAAGCTTTGAAAGAAGCAAAAATCAAAGGGTTTGCCGAGAAAGACCCTACTTTAGATATTGAAGGGATGGATTCCGCTCATAAGCTTGTGTTGCTCACTTATCTGTCATTTGGCAAAATGATAAATATGCGCGATATTTTTATAGAAGGAATTTCGCGTATATCTTTAGCAGATGTAAATTATGCCAAAGAATTAGGGTTTGAGATAAAGCTACTGGGTATCGCCCAAAGAGAAGGAGAGGACCTTGAGGTTAGGGTCCATCCGACACTTATCCCCCAAGACCATCTTTTAGCTTCCGTCGACGGGGTATTTAATGCTATATACGTAGAAGGGGATTTAGCCGGCGACCTTCTTTTTTACGGCCCGGGTGCGGGGCAACTCTCTGCTGCCTCGGCAGTAGTATCCGATATCGTAGACTTAACCAAGGATATTAAAGCGGGCCTTTTTAGGCCGATGATGAATACGGTCCCTGACAAATTCGTAAAGAGGTTGCGTAAGATAGATGAAACATTCAGCCGTTACTATATACGCTTTACAACATTGGATAAACCGGGTGTTTTGGCAAAAATATCCGGGATCCTTGCAAAATTCGGGATAAGTATTGCTTCGGTTACGCAAAAAGAAAAAAGCAAGGCCCAGACTGTCCCCATCGTAATGATTATATACGAGGCAAAAGAAAAAGATTTAAAGAGCGCCTTAAGCTTAATTGACCGGCTTGATGCAATAAAAGAGAAATCCATAGCAATCAGGATGGAGGAGGTATGAGCGGAGTAATCAGTCGCTATAAAAGATTCCTTCCGGTTTCAGATAACACTAAAGTAATTACTCTAAACGAGGGGAATACCCCTTTAATACCTTCCCTTTGGCTTAGTAAAATATTAGGCGAAGGGTTTGAGGTTTACTTAAAATACGAAGGCTTAAATCCTACGGGCTCATTTAAGGATAGAGGGATGACTATGGCCATATCTAAGGCCAAAGAGGAAGGCAGTAAAGCGGTTATCTGCGCTTCTACCGGCAATACATCTGCCTCTGCTGCAGCGTATGCAGCGCGCGCAGGGATTAAATGTATTGTGCTTATCCCGAAAGGTGCAATTGCCTTAGGGAAATTAAGCCAGGCCCTTATACATGGAGCAGAAGTTTTAGCTATTGACGGAAATTTTGATGATGCTTTAAGTTTAGTAAAAGAGATCGCGCAAAAATACCCGGTAACGCTGGTTAACTCAATTAACCCTTTTCGTATTGAAGGGCAGAAAACCGCAAGTTTTGAGATTTGCGATACCTTAAAAGATGCGCCTGATTTTCAAGTTATGCCAGTAGGGAACGCCGGCAATATTACCGCATATTGGAAAGGGTATAAGGAATACCAAAAAGAGGGGTTATCAAAAAAGCTGCCTAAGATGCTGGGTTTTCAGGCAGAGGGGGCTGCCCCGATAGTAAAGGGCCACCCGATTAAAAACCCTGAAACAATTGCAACTGCTATACGTATAGGCAATCCCGCCAGCTGGAAACAGGCAGAACAAGCGCGCGATGAATCCGGCGGGTTAATAGATATGGTTTCAGATGAAGAAATACTTGATGCCTATAAAAGCCTTGCCAAATACGACGGGGTTTTTGTCGAACCGGCTTCCGCGGCTTCTGTCGCCGGCTTAATAAAATTATCCCAAAGAGGATATTTTAAAAATGATAAGCAAACAGGCAAACAGGCCATCAGGATAGCTTGTATATTAACCGGCCACGGCTTAAAAGACCCTGATCGGGCAGTTAAAAGTATAGCGCAGCCTAAATCAATCAAGGCGGATTTAAAGGCAATATTAAAAGAAATTGGTTACTAACCTTAAAAATAAAAAGGTTATTATTACCGCGGGTCCGACTTGGGTTAAGTTAGACAGCGTCAGGATAATTAGTAATACCGCAAGCGGCTTAACCGGAATTTTATTGGCAGAAAAATTCTGCAGGTTAGGCGCAAAAGTAACCCTGCTGTTAGGCCATGTTTGCAATTTCTCTCTAAATAGCAGGATAAGATTAATACGCTTTAAGTTCTTTGATGAGTTTAACTCCGTGATTAAAAAGGAATTGTCATTAAAAAAATATGACTGGGCTATACATAGCGCGGCAGTATCCGATTATAAACCCGCGGTTTTGTATAAAAGAAAACTGGGTTCGGGTTTAAAAAATCTAAGGATCAGCTTTAAGCCGACCCCTAAAATTATCAATACCTTTAAAAGAATGCAGCCCGGTATATCTTTAGTAGCTTTTAAATTTGAGCCTGATGCTTCAGAGAAAATATTGGTCAGCGAGGCGCGTAAGTTAATCTGGTCAAGTAGGGCAAGTTTTGTAATAGCCAATACTTTAAAAAAAGATAAATATAGCGCATATTTGGTTTCTGCCGATAAATCTTGCGGCCCGGTTTTTACAAGAAATTGCCTTGCGGATAGCTTAATTGATGCTATTAAAAAATATGATGCGTAAATTTCTTATATTACTTTTCATTTTTATATTACCTTCATTTCTTCTTGCTGAAGATATGCCATCTCCCTCTGGATGGGTTAATGATTTTGCAGGAGTTATTAATCCTGACTACAAAGAGAAGATTAGTGTTGTAATTTCGGAGTTAGAGAAAAAAACGGGCGCAGAAATAACTGTAGTTACTGTTGAAAGTACTACTCCTTACGATGAAAAAGAGTACGCGCGTATGCTTTTTGATAAATGGAAGCCGGGTAAAAAGGAAAAAGATAACGGCGTATTAATACTCCTAGCTGTATCTGATCGCCTTTGGCGTATTGAAACCGGTTACGGTATAGAAGGAGTTTTGCCTGACGGGCTTTGCGGAGAGATAGGCCGCAATTACATGGTCCCTTATTTTAAATCGGGAGACTACGGAAAAGGTCTTCATGCCGGGGTAAACAGGATAGCCGCTATAATTGCGGGTGATGTCGATGTAAAGATTAAGAAGAAGGGAGATATCCCTTTAATAATTTATTTCTTTGCGCCTTTATTCTTTTTTTTCTGGAGCCTTCCGTGGCCAATATTTATAAGTTTGCCTTTCACTTTAATTTTTGCGATAATCCTTTATTCCCTTTCTCCGGTTTTAGGACTGTTAATTATAGCGGGTTTTCTTTGTTCTTGGGTAGCGAGGTTTATTTATTGGCGGGCCTTACCTTCACAGAAAAGGAAAAACTTCTTCGGATCACAAGACTTTGGGAGAGGCAAATCTTCAGGCAGATGGGGTAGTGGAGGCGGATTTGCAGGCGGAGGGTTTGGCGGCGGTAGTGGAGGATTCGGTGGAGGGAGCGGTGGCGGAGGGGGCGCAGGAGGAAAATTTTAATTACTTAGGAGGAATAGTGAGATGAAGAAGATTATCCTTGTTTTATTGATTGTGCTGGTAATTTTAATCGTAGCGGTTACCGGATTATATAACGGTCTTGTTTCCAAACACGAGGCTATTACCGCTAAATGGGCACAGATAGAAAACCAATTGCAAAGGCGTAATGACTTGATCCCTAATCTTTTAAATACGGTAAAGGGATACGCTTCTCATGAGAAAACGGTTTTGGAGAATGTTACCCTTGCCCGCTCTCAGTGGGCTAAAGCTTCTACGGTTGAGGAAAAAGTCAAAGCAGCTGGGGCGGTAGATGCAGCTTTATCGCGCTTGCTTTTTGTAGCCGAAAACTACCCTAATTTAAAGGCTGACCAGACATTTTTAAAGCTTATGGATGAGTTATCGGGTACAGAAAACAGAATCGCAGTGGAGAGAATGCGTTATAACGAAGCTGTACGAGATTATAATGTTACTGTCAGGATGTTCCCGGGAAATATAATCGCAGCGAGATTCGGATATAAACCGGCCACAGAATATTTTAAAGCAGAAGAAAAGGCGAAATCCGTGCCCGAGATTAAGTTTTAATTATTTTAATAATATGAAATATGCAGTCTTAGTTTGTGACGGAATGGCTGATTACCCGGTAAAGGAGATCGGGGAACGTACTCCTTTAGAGGCAGCGCGTACTCCGAACTTGGACTTTATTGCCAAGCATGGGAGGTTAGGAAGGGTAAGGACTGTGCCTGCCGGGTTTACCCCCGGATCAGACATAGCACAGATTAATATTCTCGGCTATGACCCTAAAAAATATTATACCGGGCGCGGCCCACTGGAAGCGGCAAATTTGGGAGTTAATCTGGACGAAGATGATATAGCTTTTAGATGCAATTTAATAACTGCATCAGGGGATATTTTAAGGGATTATAGCGCAGGCCATATAAGCTCCGGAGAAGCACAGATACTTATAAATTTTATCGATCAAGGGATAGGGACAAACAGGATAAAATTTTATTCCGGGATAAGTTACCGCCATCTTATGGTAGTAAAACGCGGGGCAGAGGAGAGGCTGGATAAAACAATTTGTAAGCCTCCGCATGATATAACCGGAAAGAGTATGTCAAGGAATCTTCCTAAAGGAGACGGCGCAGAGTTGCTTATAAACCTTATGGAAGAATCAAGAAGGATATTGGATAAGCATGAGATAAATTTAGTCCGTCTGGACTTAAAAGAAAATCCGGCGAATATGATCTGGCTATGGGGCCAGGGTAAGCGCTCAAACATGGAGGCTTTTAGCGACAAATACGGGATTAAGGGAAGCGTAATCTCCGCAGTAGATTTGATTAAAGGGTTAGGCAAGCTTTTGGGGCTTGAGGTTATTAATGTTGCTGGCGCAACCGGATATTACGATACTAATTATGAGGGAAAGGCGCAAGCAGCCTTAAAAGCCCTTGAATATAATGATTTTGTATTCGTACACCTTGAGGCAGCTGATGAAGCAGGGCATAACGGAGATTTAAGAGAAAAAATTACTGCCATAGAAAGATTTGACCAGCTAATATTAGGCAAAATACTTAAAGAGTTTAAACATAAGGGTAATTTTAGAATTATGGTTTTGCCTGATCATGCTACGCCCGTATCCCTTAAAACCCATGTTGCTGATCCGGTTCCTTTCGGGATTTTCGGCCAAAATATAATCGCAAGAGGGTTTTCGGAATACAGCGAAAAAGAGGCTTTGAAAAGCGAGCTCTATTTTGATAAAGGATACGAACTGATGGGTTACTTTATCAAAAAAGCAGAATAGGCCGTTAAACCTTTGGAGAAATAAGTATGCCTAAAAAATTAATTGTCCAGAAATTCGGTGGTTCATCTGTAGCCAATGTTGACCGCATACAAAAGGTAGCGCAGAGAGTAGTCAGCTACAAGAAAAAAGGGTTTAATCTTGTAGTAGTGGTCTCCGCTTTAGGGGATACAACCGATGAATTAATCGAGCTTGCAAATAAAATAAACAGTTCTCCTTCAGAAAGAGAGATGGATATGCTACTTTCAACCGGAGAGCAGATATCGGTTGCGCTTCTGGCAATGGCAATTCATAAACTTGGGGTGGAGGCGATATCTTTTACCGGAGCCCAGGTAGGGATTATTACCGATACAGCGCATACTAAAGCACGGATTATTAAAATAAACGCCGAAAAGATTCAAGAGGCATTAAAGAGAGATAAAGTGGTTATAGTTGCCGGTTTTCAGGGAATAAGTTTGAACCAGGATATAACTACTTTAGGCCGGGGAGGCTCTGATTTAACCGCGGTAGCGCTAGCCAAAGAGCTTAAGGCTTACGAATGCGAGATTTATACCGATGTAAAGGGCATATATACTACTGACCCAAGAATAGAACCGAAGGCAAAAAAGATAACCAAGATTACTTACGATGAAATGCTAGAGATGGCCTCATTGGGTGCTCAGGTAATGCAGGTTCGCTCCATTGAAGTAGCTAAGAAATTTAATGTACCTATACATGTGCGCTCAAGTTTTAAGAAAGATCCGGGCACGATGATTATTAAGGAGGTTAAAAACATGGAAGAGGTTGTGGTTTCGGCAATAACATTGAATAAGGCAGGGGCAAAAATTACCGTATGTAATGTTTTTGACCGCCCGGGAATAGCCGCCAGGATATTTAACGAACTGGCGGATAAAGGAATAAGCGTAGATATGATTGTACAGAACGTAAGCCACCTGCGCCAAACCGATATATCTTTTACCGTAAATAAGCCTGAAGCACATAAAGCGATAAAGATAATTAATAAACTAAAAAAACAGGTAGGGATAAAAGATGTTCTCCAGGATTCTGACATCGCGCGTATCTCTATTGTGGGCGTGGGAATGAAATCTCATCCGGGAGTTGCAGGAAAAATGTTTGAGGTACTGGCTAAAGCAAGGATAAATATTGAAATGATCTCAACCTCTGATATCAGTATCTCCTGTATAGTGCAGAAGAAACTTGCTGAAAAGGCTGTGCGCGCATTACATAATAAATTCGGATTAGCTAAATAAGCGGGGGAGTCATGAGAAAGGTAAAAATTTACGATACAACATTACGCGACGGTGCTCAGGGAGAAGGCATATCTTATTCGGTACAGGATAAAATTCTCATTGCCAAAGAGCTGGATTTGTTAGGGGTGCATTACATAGAAGGGGGTTGGCCGGGTTCTAATCCAAAAGATATGGAATTTTTCCTTAAGATGAGGAAGGTAAGCCTTAAGAATTCTACTCTTGCCGCTTTCAGTATGACCCGCAGGTTAAATACGAAGGCAAAGGAAGACCAGAATATTAAAGCGCTTGTTAAATCTAAAGCGGATATTATTACTATCGTAGGAAAAACCTGGGATTTACATGTAGTTGATGTCCTAAGGACAAGCCTTGATGAAAATATCGCGATGATCCAAGATACAATAAGCTTTATTGTATCGGAGGGCCTAACGGTATTTTACGATGCCGAGCATTTCTTTGATGCCTATAAATCGGATAAGGAATACGCGTTTAAGACCTTGATTGCAGCGCAAAGCGCAGGGGCAAAGGAGATCTGCCTGTGCGATACCAACGGCGGGACCCTGCCGCAGGATATATCCAGAATTGTCTCTGAAGTAAAAAATAAGGTAAGTGCCGGGTTAGGCATACACTGCCATAATGATTCCGGGGTTGCCATAGCCAATTCCCTTGCCGCGGTTTTAGCCGGAGCGGATATGGTCCAGGGGACCATTAACGGAATAGGGGAACGTTCGGGGAATGCGGACCTGATTGCGATTATTGCTAATCTACAATTAAAAATGGGAATAGAGTGCATTAAGCATGAGAAGCTAAAAGAACTTACCCATGTATCGCATTATATAAGCGAAATTAGCAATTTAAGGCAACGTAACGATCAGCCTTATGTAGGCCAGTCAAGTTTCGCGCATAAAGGCGGGATGCATATTAATGCCATAACCAAGAATCCTAAGACCTATGAACATATTAACCCGGCAGAAGTAGGAAACAGTCGCAGGATATTAGTCTCTGAATTAGCCGGTAAAACCGGGGTATTAATCAGGGCGAAGGACCTCCACCTGGATTTAAATAAAGATACGCCGGAGACTAAAAAGATACTTAAATTAATTCAAAAACTGGAGCATCAGGGTTATCATTTTGAGGCAGCAGAGGCTTCTTTCGAAATCCTGATGAAAAAAGCTTTAAAAAAATATAAAAAATTCTTTGAGTTGGAGGGGTTCCGTGTAGTAATCGAGAGGCAGTCCGATAAAAAGGTAACTACCGAAGCAATTATTAAAATAAAAGTAAAAGGCAAAAAAGAACATACCGTATCTATGGGAGACGGGCCGGTAAATGCTTTGGATAATGCTTTGCGTAAAGCCTTGAGGGATTTTTACCCTAACCTTTCCAAAATGCACCTCTCTGATTTTAAGGTGCGCGTATTGGATGAAAAATCCGGCACTGCGGCGAAGGTAAGAGTTTTAATCCAGTCTCAAGACGAAAAAGACTCGTGGAATACAATCGGCGTATCAGAGAATATAATCGAAGCAAGCTGGCAAGCCCTTGTTGATAGTGTTGAGTATAAATTACTTAAAGATAATATTAAATGATAGATGAGATTCCTAAGCAGTATAGCCCTTCCGATACCGAGGAACGCTGGTATAGCTTTTGGGAAGAGAATAACCTCTTTAGCGCAAAAGTAAACCACGAAAAGAAGCCTTTCACAATACTTATTCCTCCACCCAATATAACCGGAATCCTGCATATGGGCCACGCCCTGAATAATACCCTGCAGGACATTCTTGTAAGATATAGTCGCATGAGGGGGCTTGAATCTCTATGGATGCCGGGGACTGACCATGCAGGAATTGCCACTCAAAACGTAGTAGAAAAAGCCATTGCCAAAGAAGGATTTAAAAGACAGGATTTAGGAAGGGATAAATTTATCGAGCGCGTCTGGAGATGGCAAGAAGAGTACGGTTCGACTATTATCCGCCAGCTTAAAAAGTTAGGCGCTTCCTGTGATTGGCAACGTTTACGTTTTACTATGGATGAGGAATATTCTAAAGCCGTAGTAGAAGTCTTTTTAAGGCTTTATGAGAAAGGGTTAATCTATCGGGGAACTTATATTATTAATTGGTGTCCGCGCTGTCATACTGCTCTCTCCGACGAAGAAGCAGCCCACCGTGAAATTAAAGGCAGTCTATATTATTTAAGGTACCCCTTAGAACAGGCAAACAGGCAAACAGGCAAACAGGCAAACTATATTGTAGTTGCGACCACCCGGCCCGAGACAATGCTGGGAGACACGGCAGTTGCGGTAAACCCTAAGGATAAACGCTATAAAAACATTATCGGAAAAACTATCACCCTCCCATTAGTTAACCGCCGGATAAAAATAATCGCTGATAGTATAGTAGATATTAAGTTTGGCACCGGAGCAGTTAAGGTTACTCCTGCGCACGATCCAAACGATTACGCTCTAGGCAAAAAACACAGGCTCGATTTTATAAATGTGCTGAATCCTGATGCTACGATGAGTGAGTTAGCCGGCCCCTATAAAGGATTAGAGAGGTTTAAAGCAAGGGAAAAAATAGTTGAGGATCTTAAAGCTTTGGGGTTATTAGAAAAAATAGAGCCGCATGATTTATCCGCAGGGCACTGTTACCGTTGCCATACAATAGTTGAACCGTACCTTTCAAAACAATGGTTTGTAAAGATGGGGCCATTGGCAAAATCTGCGATTAAAGTTGTGAAGGAAGGAAAGATAAAGTTTTATCCTAACCGCTGGACTAAAGTATATCTGAATTGGATGGAAAATATTCAGGACTGGTGCATATCAAGGCAGATATGGTGGGGGCATAGGATCCCGGTATATTACTGCGGTAGCTGTAAAGAAGGGGATGGGGTAATCGTCTCCAGGATTAAACCCGAGAAATGCCCTAAATGCAATAGCAGCGATATCCATCAGGACGAAGATGTCTTGGATACCTGGTTTTCATCGTGGCTTTGGCCATTCGCCACATTCTACCGGAAAGATGATCTAGCATATTTTTATCCTACCTCAACCTTAGTGACTGCTCCGGAGATTATCTTTTTCTGGGTAGCAAGAATGATTATGGCAGGCATGGAATTTCAGAATAAGATACCCTTTAAAGATGTATATATACACGGGACAGTGCGAGATGCAGAGGGAAAGAAGATGTCTAAGTCTTTAGGCAACAGTATTGACCCTTTGGAGGTTATAAAAGAATACGGTGCCGATGCTTTGCGTTTTAGCATTATTTCAATTACAGCGCAGGGCCAAGATGTGTTTCTTTCGAAAGAAAAATTTGAGCAAGGAAGGAATTTTGCCAATAAGGTCTGGAATGCATCCCGTTTTATCCTGATAAACCTTGTCTTTGAAAAGGTAAACTTTGACCTATGCGTATTTTTTAAAAAAGAGGCCTTAAGCCCGGTAAACCGCTGGATATTAAGCAGGTTTTTCTCAATCCTGTCAGAAGTAGAAAAGTGCTTGGAAAAATACCGGTTTAATGAAGCAGCAAACTTGCTTTACGGGTTTTTCTGGCATGAATTCTGCGATTGGTATTTAGAAATAATCAAATCCGATATTCAAAATCCCCATAATCAGCTGATAATGTATAAGGTCCTGGAAAAATCTTTAAGGGCGATGCATCCTTTTATGCCCTTTATTACCGAAGAGATCTGGCAGAAGCTGCCGCATGAAGGATTATCAATCATGGTCTCTAAATGGCCGCATATACAGAAGCAGATTATTGATAAGGAAATCGAAAAAGAGATGGCAGAGGTCTTTGAAGTCGTCTCCGCCATAAGAAATATGCGCCTTGCGCTGGATATCCCTTTAGCCTCTTTGGATATACAGGTTAAAATTTACCCCGCTAATAAAAATAACCGGCTCTTATTGGAATCCAATGCCTCTTATATCAAAAGCCTCGCAAAAGTTAAGTCTTTGGCTATTGAAGATAAATTCCTGCATTTAAAGAACGAGTATGTTAACGTACTTAAGGGGATGCATATAACTATACCGCTTACGGGAATAATTGATATAGATAAATACCTTAAAAAAATAAATGATAAAATACTCGGGGCGGAAATCGATATAAAGTCAAAAAAGGCAATGCTTAATAATAAAAATTTTATCCAGAGAGCGCCCAAAGAAATAATAGAGGCAGAAAAAAATAAATTAGAGGCATTAAACGAAGAGGCAAAAAAACTAAGGGGGTTAAGGGATGGACTTAAAGCTTGATCAGGAGAAGATTGAGTATGTGGTACGCCATTCTTTGGTAGAGGATATAGGCCGTGGAGATATAACTACCCAATTAACCATACCAAAAGATAAAGAGGTAGTAGCTAAAATTTTAGTAAAGGAGGATTGCGTAGTCTGCGGCATAGAGGTTGCGGAAAGGGTTTTTAAGACCATTAACAGTGAAATTATTTTTAAGACTTTAGCCAAAGACGGGCAGAAGATAAAAGCAGGCAAACCGATTTTAAGGATTTCAGGTAAAGCTGCAAGCATACTAAGTTCAGAGAGGGTAGCGCTTAACCTTCTAACTATGCTTTCAGGGATTGCTACTAAAACCCGGGAATACGTAGAGCAGATTGAACCCTATAAAACTAAGATTTCAGATACACGTAAGACTTTACCCGGCTTAAGGGATTTACAGAAATACGCGGTGCGTGTAGGAGGGGGGTATAACCACCGGATGGGGCTGGATGAAATGATTTTAATTAAAGATAACCATATAAAGGTTACTGAAGGATATGAGAAACTTCCCAGCGTTCCCAAGGGCTTTAAGATTGAGATAGAAACCCAGAATCTGGAAGAATTTAAGCACGCCCTGCGTTTTAAACCCGATGTTATTATGCTTGATAACATGGGCCTTGAAGATATAAAAGAGGCGGTTAAGATACGCAATAATACCGAATTTAAAAGCCATCATCCGCCTACCCAATTAGAGGCTAGCGGGGGCATAGGATTGAATAACGTAAAAAGAATAGCTGCAGCAGGGGTAGATATCATATCTATCGGGGAGTTAACCGATTCGGTAAAATCAATAGACATGTCCCTGGAAATATTCTAAATGCCGCTCTTTAAATTAGTAAGCAGTTTCAAGCCTTGCGCAGATCAGCCTAAGGCGATTAAAGAATTAACTAATAATATTACCTCGGGTAAACCTTATTCTACATTACTGGGAGTAACCGGTTCAGGAAAAACATTTACCCTGGCGCAAGTTATAGCCAACCTTAACCTCCCGGTATTAGTCATCTCTCATAACAAAACCCTTGCCGCGCAGCTATATTCCGAATTTAAAGAGTTTTTCCCGCATAACGCGGTGGAGTACTTTGTCAGTTACTACGATTACTACCAGCCTGAAGCATATATACCTTCCACCGATACCTACATTGAAAAAGACGCATCCATTAATGAACGGCTTGACCGCCTGCGCCTTTCTGCTACTACGTCTCTTTTAAGCCGCAGGGATGTAATTATCGTTTCTTCCGTATCCTGTATTTATAATTTAGGAGACCCCGGAAGCTATCAGGATATGCTCGTATCTTTAAGGTTGGAAGGTGAGGTTAACCGTGAAGAGTTAATCGCTAACCTCATCCGCATTCAGTACGAGAGGAATGATTACGAATTCACCCGCGGAAAAATAAGAGTAAGGGGTGATGTAGTAGAAGTATTTCCTTCTTATGCGCAAAAAGGGGTACGTATAGACTTATCCGCAGATAAAATAAAAAAGATATCCGTATTTGACCCTCTCTCGGGAAAACCCCTGGAAGATTTAGAGAAAATATCAATCTATCCTGCCAAGCATTTTATGGTGTCAAAAGATTTAATCAGCTCTGCCTGCAATTCTATCTCTCTAGAGCTGGCTGAACAGTTAAAAATATTAGAATCAAGGAATAAACTGATAGAGGCCCAGCGCCTCAAAGAGCGCACTAAATATGATCTGGAGATGCTTCAGGAAATCGGCTACTGCCACGGTATTGAAAATTATTCCCGCCATCTTTCGGGAAGGCCTGCGGGATCAAGGCCATATTCCCTGATAGATTATTTTCCAAAAGATACGTTCCTAACTATTATTGACGAGTCCCACGCAACTATTCCGCAAATCGCAGGCATGTATGAAGGGGATAGGGCGCGCAAAGAGACGCTGGTAGAATATGGTTTTCGCCTTCCTTCCTGCCTTGATAACCGGCCTTTAAAGTTTGCGGAATTTGAAAAACTGGCAAAGAGGCTGGTATTTGTTTCAGCTACCCCGCGAGATTACGAGATTAAAAAAAGTAAAGGGAGCATTACTGAACAGATTATCCGGCCCACAGGGTTAGTGGATCCGGTAATATTAATCCGTAAAACAGAAGGGCAAATAGAAGATTTAACCAAGGAGATAAGAAAAAGGGTTAAGGCAAACGAAAGGACGCTTGTTACTACCCTTACTAAGCGCATGGCTGAAGACTTGAGCAGTTACCTTGAAGAAAAAGGCCTTAAGGTAAAATACCTGCACTCGGATATACAGACAATTGAGCGCTCAAAAATCCTAAGAGACCTAAGAAAAAAGAAGTTCGATTGTTTAGTAGGTATAAACCTCTTACGGGAAGGATTAGACCTTCCGGAAGTCTCTTTAGTAGCGATACTGGATGCGGATAAGGAGGGGTTTTTACGTTCTGCGACCAGCCTTATACAGGTATCCGGCAGGGCAGCGCGCAATATTAACGGATGCGTAATTATGTACGCAGATACTATAACCGGTTCAATGAAAAAAGCAATCAGCGAAAGCAACCGCAGAAGAGAAATTCAGTTGAAATTCAATGCCGAAAATAATATTACCCCGCGTTCAATAAGTAAAGCTATCAAAGAGGGAATAGAGGATTTAGCCAAAGCAGAAGAATTCGTATCTGACTTAACCGGCGAGCTAAAAGATGAATATGAATTGCGAAAACTAATTTCCGAGTTACAATATGAGATGGAGCTGTCAGCGCGTAACCTGCAATTTGAAAAAGCAGCAGCTTTTAGGGATAAGATACGGGAGTTAAAAAACGTAATCCGTAAATCGTAATCGGTAATCCGTAATTAAAGTCGTATGCGTAAAATTAATCTACTGGCTGTTGATGTAGGAAATACAAATATTTCTTTCGGCCTATTTATATCTGGGCACCTGGTAACTACCTTTCATATTCCCACCTGTACGTACAATCCGGGGAAAATCAGGAATAAGCTTAAAAAAAAGGCAGCGGATGACGCTGTAATTTGCAGCGTTGTCCCGGGATTGACCAACAGAATAGCAAAGGATTTAAAGGCTATAACCGGTAAACTGCCTTATATAATAGGTAAGGATATTAAGGTTCCGCTAAAAAACCTGTACCGTAAGCCCAATCAGGTAGGGGAAGACAGGCTAGTTAATGCCTATGCTGCTACGATAATTTACGGGGCTCCTATAATTGCTGTTGATTTCGGCACAGCAATTACCTTCGATGTTATATCCGGAAAAAAAGAGTACTTAGGGGGGATGATTATTCCGGGGCTTAAGATATCGCTTGAAGCATTACACCAGCGCACCGCACTTTTGCCGTTAGCAAAATTAGAAAAACCGAGAGATTTTATCGGCAGAGATACCAAGAACAGCATGCTTAGCGGCATAATCTACGGTTTTAGTTCGCTTACCGATGATTTAATTATGCGCATAAGAAAGGCAATAGGCAGGAATACGCTTAGTATAGCCACCGGAGGGAATATTCGTTTAATCTCTAGATATTGCCGTCAATTGGATAAGGTAGACATAAACCTGACCCTGAAAGGTTTAAATATGCTCTACTTTAATTTTAATAAAAAAAATACTTGACAAGAATTTTTTTTTATTTATAATTAGCACTCTTGAGGGGTAAGTGCTAATTACGAGCAGAGTCGAAAGGCTGAAATAATAACAGGAGGTTAAAGATGGATATTAAACCATTGGGAGACAGAATAGTGGTAAAGCCTTTGGAAGCAGAGGCAAAGACAAAAGGTGGCATAGTTATACCGGACACAGCCAAGGAAAAACCGCAAGAGGGAAAGATTGTAGCCGTGGGCAAGGGTAAAGTTTTAGAGAGCGGTAGCGTACAGTCTCCGGAAGTAAAAGTAGGAGATAAGGTCTTATACGGAAAATATTCCGGTAATGAGATTACGACTAAAGACGGCGAAGAGCTTTTAATTATGCGCGAAGAAGACATATTAGCGATTATTAAATAGGCCGGGATTAATTTAACAGGAGGAAAAATGAGCAAACAGTTATTGTATCAGGATGAAGCCCGCAGGAAACTTCTAAGCGGAGTTGAGCAGTTAGCCCGCGCAGTCAAGGTAACTTTAGGGCCTAAGGGCCGCAATGTAGTAATTGATAAGAAATTCGGTTCCCCTACTATTACCAAAGACGGAGTAACCGTTGCCAAAGAGATTGAACTGGAAGACCCGTATGAAAATATGGGGGCTCAAATGGTTAAGGAAGTAGCAGAGAAGACTTCAGATATAGCCGGAGACGGAACTACCACTGCTACGGTATTAGCCGAATCAATTTACCGCGAAGGATTAAAGAACGTTACAGCAGGCGCAAACCCCATGGCTTTAAAGCGCGGGATTGAAAAAGCGGTTGAAAAAGTCGTTGAAGAATTAAGTAAATTAGCCAAGCCTATTAATGCTAAAGAAAAAAAAGAAGTAGCTCAAGTTGCATCTATTGCCGCAAACGGAGACAGCTCCATAGGCGACCAGATAGCCGAAGCTATGGAAAAAGTAGGTAAAGACGGGGTAATTACGGTTGAAGAGGCAAAAACCACTGCTACTACCTTAGAGCTAGTTGAGGGTATGCAATTTGATCAGGGGTATCTATCTCCTTACTTTGTTACTGATGCCGAAAGAATGGAGTGTGTTTTAGAGGATACCTATATCTTAATCCACGAAAAAAAGATATCTTCTTTAAAAGAACTGCTTCCTCTTTTAGAGAAGATCGCCAGAACTGGTAAACCGCTTTTGATTTTAGCTGAAGAGGTTGATGGTGAAGCGTTAGCAACCTTAGTGGTAAACAAATTAAAAGGTACATTTGTATCCTGCGCAGTTAAGGCCCCCGGATACGGCGACAGGCGCAAGGCAATGCTTGAAGATATAGCCATATTAACCGGCGGAAAGGCTTTAACCGAAGATTTAGGGATAAAACTTGAGAATGTTGACCTTGATGATTTAGGCCGCGCAAAGAAAGTAAAAATTGACAAAGAAAATACTACTATTGTCGAAGGCACAGGCAAACAGGCTGCAGTAAATGCCAGGATAGTCCAGCTTAAAAAGCAGATTGATGAGACTGATTCTGATTACGATAAAGAAAAACTGCAGGAGCGTTTGGCTAAGCTTGCAGGAGGGGTCGCAGTGATTAATGTCGGCGCTGCCACTGAAACCGAAATGAAAGAAAAAAAGGCGCGCGTTGAAGATGCACTTCATGCTACCCGGGCAGCAGTAGAAGAGGGTATTATTCCCGGTGGCGGAGTTGCTTTAATCCGCTGCATACCTGCTTTAGAAAAATTAAAGCTCGAAGGCGATGAGAGAATCGGCGTGGATATAGTAAAACGCGCACTGGAAGAGCCGATCAGGCAGATTACCCAGAATGCCGGTTTAGAGGGCTCGGTGGTAGTTCAGCGCATAAAACAGGAAAAGACCAATGTAGGATACGATGTTTCGCAGGATGACTACGTGGATATGATTGATGCCGGGGTAATTGATCCTAAAAAAGTTACCCGCTCAGCTCTACAAAACGCATCCAGCATCGCATCACTGCTTCTTACTACCGAAGCCTTAGTAGTAGATAAGCCGGAAAAAGAAGAGAAGATGCCGCCAATGCCTCCGGGAGGAATGGGTGGTATGGGTGGAGGGATGTATTAATTTAGTTGTTAGTTAAAAAAATAAGGACGGCCCTTTTAAAAGGGCCGTCCTTATTGAGATTGCTGAAGTATTAGGTTTTTAAAAAACATCCGCCATAGAATTATTCCTAAACTTTTGTTCTCCTTGCCTTTTTTAT
>JAFGUY010000027.1 GCA_016938245.1 Candidatus Omnitrophota bacterium
ATAATTTATCCACTATTCTTAAGAAGGCTTCGACTACTTTAGGGTCGAATTGAGTACCGCTATTATTTCTAATCTCTTCTACTGCTGCCTCTTTAGTCAAAGGCACCTTCCTGTAGGAGCGCGCCGAACGCATAGCTTCATAAGCATCAGCAAGATTAAGTATACGTGCACCTAATTGTATATCTTCACCCTTCCTGCCTTCGGGATAACCTGATCCATCATAATGCTCATGGTGCTGACGCACTAAGTCTATCACATCATTTAGAAAAGTCAACGGCTCTAATATTTGGGCTCCGATTACAGGATGTTTACGTATCTGGGCCCACTCTTCATCGTTTAATGCACCCGGTTTCATAAGGATGCTGTCCTCCACTCCGATCTTTCCTAAATCATGCAGTTCGCAGGCCTGGCGTATAATCTCAATCTCCTTGGCGGGCAGCCCCATTTCCGAAGCAATAAATATAGCGTATTTAGCTACATTCTCAGAATGGCTATGGGTATAGTGATCGCGTGCATCTATAGCCTGCGCTAACACTTTAATCGTATGCATATACGTAGAACGCAAATCTTCATACAAACGCGTAAGGTTACGCGTTGAATCTTCTATTCTCTTGGCCAAAAGCACATTTTGCTTCTCAAGAGCAAGGTTATTCTCTTTTAAACCCTGGTTAAATTTACGATTTACTAACATTAAGTTATGTAACTCTATCCCCTTTTTAACCAAAAAGAAAAGCCTTTCAAGGTTTATCGGCTTGGTAATAAAATCATATATACCAATGCTAAACAGATATTCTAGAATCTCGGGTTTCGCCTCGTCTAAGAAAACGATAATTACACAATCTTGGTCAATCCGCTTAAATTCTTTAATTAAATTTAGAGAGCCGGAACCTAAAGTAGCCGGCTTAATAATAACGAGGTCAAAACCGTTATTGCGGAATGAATTAATCCCCGCTTCCGAAGATTCCTCGAAAAGAAGAGAATATCCTCCCTCAATCGTAAGCTGCTCCCTCAAATAACGGGAGACCTCATCATCTTCGCAGACAAACAATATCCTATTATTTTTCACTATTGATTATTCCTCAGTAGTAATCCTTATAGCCTCATCCAGGGTAGTTATCTCTTGTTCTACTTTTAGAAAAGCATCATCCCTTAAAGTCTTCATACCCTGCCTTTGGGCATATTGCTTAATTTCATCTAAGGGCTTTTTTTCAATAATCATTTCACGAATAGTATCATCGATTATTACCGCCTCGAGTATAGCTACCCTGCCGTAAAAACCGGTGTTATTGCAATATTTACAACCTACGGCAGTATAAAAATCAGCCTTCCCGGTAAACCCTATTTTCTTTAAGAAATCTTCGGGTATCTCTATAAGTTTACGGCACTTTAAGCATATCTTACGCGCCAGCCTTTGGGCACAAAGCATAACTACGCTGGAAGCTACCAAAAAAGGCTCTACCCCCATATCGATTAAACGCGTAATACTTGATATCGCATCATTAGTATGCAGGGTAGAAAGAACAATCTGTCCGGTAAGGGCTGCTTTTATAGCGATATCCGCAGTCTCTGAATCGCGAATCTCGCCGATCATAATCACATCAGGGCTTTGCCGCAAAAGAGAACGTAAGCCCGATGCAAAACCAAGCCCTATATCAGGCTTTACCTGTATTTGAGTAATACCCTCAACCTGATATTCAACCGGGTCTTCAATAGTAATAATATTCTTTTCAGGCGTATTTAACTGGTTTAAAACCGAGTAAAGCGTAGTGGATTTTCCCGAACCTGTTGGCCCGGTTACTAGAATCATCCCGAATGGCTTGGCTATTGCCTCTTTAAAAACACGCTCCGGCTGTTCTGAAAACCCGAGTTTATTCAAGCCGATAGAAAGATTTTCTTTGTCAAGCGCGCGCAAAACAAACTTTTGCCCAAAAGTTGTAGGAAGCCCGGATACGCGAAAATCAACCTCTTTGCCTTCAAGCCTCACTTTAAAACGCCCGTCCTGAGGTATGCGGTTTTCGGTTATATCCAAATTTGATATAATTTTAATGCGCGCTAGGATAGCATTCTGTTTTGCCTTAGGAATCTTAAATACGTCGTGTAAGGCTCCGTCAATGCGATAGCGGATACGCAGGCAACCTTGTTCCGGCTCGATATGTATATCAGAAGCGCGTTTCTTTAAAGCCTGATTTAGCATAAGGTCAACGAGCTTAACGATAGGGGTTTTCTCGCTCTCCTCCAGGGCAGAAGAAAGCTCTATCTCCTCTTGCTTAACCAGTTCAACTTCGGTTTTGTCTTCTGAGTCCTGCTGCAAAGAAACATCGTCTAAAATCTGCTCCATATCTTTGGAACCTAACCCGTACTGAGATTCTATAGAACGCAATATCTCTTCATCTGGGCTTAATACCGTATCGATATTGCATCCGGTAAGAGTTTTAAGGTCATCGAGGGCAAATATATTCAAAGGATCAGACATGGCCACGGTAATGGTATTGCCAAAACGCGATATAGGAATAAGATTATAAAGCCTTGCTATGCGCTCCGGGACGAGGCCGATAATTTCCGAAGGAAACTTATATTTTGATAAGTTTAATGTAGGCATATAAAGCTCTTCCGAAAGTAAAGAAAGCAAAGTCTCGTCCTGAATCATATCCTCATCAATAAGGACTTTTCTTAAAGGAATACCCTTCTCCTTCTGAAGGTTAAGGGCCTTCTTTAGCTGCTCATCGTTAATATGCCCGTTTTTAACGAGTATCTCAATTATTTTATCTTTAAGTGTCTGCATTATTCTTTAGTCTACAACTTATTCATCAGGGGCAGTTACCCGTAAGACTTCTTCCAACGTTGTTAGCCCATTAAAAACCTGCAACAGACCATCTTCTCTTAAGGTTATCATCCCCTCTGACCTTGCTTTTTGTTTTATAACATGCTCCTGTGCCCGGGATAGAATTAAATCGCGTACAGAACTGGAAAGCAATAATACTTCTGCAATGCCTGTCCTGCCGATATAGCCCATATTGAAACAGTTTGAGCATCCTTTCCCGCGGAAGAATCTTAAATTCTTTTCTTTTTCTATACTTATTTTCAAATTATCCAATACCTCTTTCTTTACGGTATATTCCTCTTTGCAATGAGGGCAGATCCTGCGCACAAGGCGCTGAGCCACAACGCAAACCAATGATGAATTAATCAAATAAGGCTCCACCCCCATGTTCACCAGGCGCACCACTGCCCCGGGAGCAGTAGTAGTATGTAAAGTAGATAAGACTAAATGTCCGGTAAGGGCGGATTTTATGGCGATATCCACGGTTTCATAATCACGGATCTCTCCGATCATGATAACGTTAGGATCCTGCCTTAATATTGAACGCAGAGATGCGGCAAAGGTCAAGCCTATCTCAGGCCGGGCAGTAACCTGATTGATCCCTTCGAGCTGAAATTCAACAGGGTCTTCTACGGTAACAATATTCTTATCCGGGCTATCCACTAATTTTAGTATTGAATAAAGTGTAGTAGTTTTGCCGCTTCCGGTAGGCCCGCAAATAAGCATCATTCCGTGCGGCAGTTTTGCTACCTTAGTAAGGCTGGCTATAATAGTCTTACTGAAACCCAGCTTTTCAATATTAAGCGTAGCTTGGGATTTATCTAATATACGAACTGCTACCTTTTCGCCAAGGCTGGAGGGAAGTATGGAGACCCTGAAGTCAACCTCTTTCCCGGAGAATTTCATTTTAAAACGCCCGTCCTGAGGAAGCCTGTGTTCGGCAATGTTTAAATCAGACATTACTTTAATCCTTGATACAATTGAAACATGGACATTCTTAGGAGGGGCTTTCTCTTCATGCAAGATTCCGTCGATACGGAAGCGTATGCGCAGCCTTTTACTAAAAGGCTCGATAAGGATATCCGAACCCTTCTTTCTTACCGCATCTTCCAGTATCATATTGGTAATCTGTATAACCGGAGCCTGCCTGCTTATAACATCAAGCTCTTGATCAGAAGGCAAAATCTCTTTTTCTTCACGGATTAATTCTATGGAAGAAACGGACATCTCTTTCACTAAATCGTCAATTACCCCTTTAGTAGAATCAGGGTAAATTAAATCTATGGTCATGGCGATATCCTGGCTGCTGGAGATAATCGGATTTATTTTATACCCGGTTAAAGACGCAACATGATCAATAGCAAAAATATTTAACGGATCTGCCGTAGCGAGAGTAATTGTTTTTCCGATCTTAGAAAGAGGGACTATCTGATAATGGCGGGCAATATTAACGGGTACTACTTTAACAACTTCAGGATCAATCTTAAAACGCTTAAGGTCTATAAGCGGAAGGCCTAATCCTTCGCTTAAGGTAGAGACTAATTCACTCTCCTTAATAAATTTCAAAGCGACAATAATATCGCTAAGCCTGCCTCCTTTTTCCTTTTGAACTACAAGTGCCTGTTCAAGCTGCTCTTGAGTAATTAGCTTATTATTTATCAGGATCTCGGTTAGGCGGTCTTTTAAGGATACCATTATTACTTATCTTTATAATATTTTTCTATCGCGCGCTTTATATCTGAAGAAGTAGAAACAAATGTCTGGACACTGCACCCGGATAAAAGTTCCACATCTTCAATCGCCTGTATATTAAGCGGGTTAGACATAGCCAAAGTAAGATTGTTACCGATTCTATCAACCGGCATAAGAAGATACTGGCGGGCAACCCGTCCGGGGACAACATTAATAATCTCAGAGTTAATGTCGTAATTACCTAAAGGCAGATACGGAAAACCGTACTGCGTAGTCAAAGACTGGACGATATCCTCTTCTTTAACAAAACCAAGCTCCACCAGAAGTTCTCCGATAAGCCCGCCTTTTTCTTTCTGGACATTCAAGGCCTTCTCTAATTGCTGGTCATTAATTATGCCGCGCTCAATCAACAATTCCCCGAGCTGTTTATTTATTATCTTCCTTAAAGGCATAGATTCTTTAACACTCCTTAAATATAACTACGCGGTTTCTGCCGCTATTCTTTGCGACCTGTAATAAATCTTTGGCCTTATCCATCAACTCGCCGGAAGTAATCCCGTCTAGGGGATTCTCGCTTACCCCGGCACTTACCGTAATCTTCTTTACGGGATCTTTATCTTCGCTATAAGCAAATTCTATCTTCTTTCTTATATCCTCGGCTATCTCCTGCGCCTGCCTCTTGTTCTTCTCCGGTAATATAATTGCGAATTCATCATCTCCAATCCTGCCTACGCGGTCAATCTCGCTTACCGAATCTTTAATTAAAGCAGCGATTCTTTTTATCACTGATTCCGCCTGAAGAGCGCCGAAAGACTGGTTATATTTCTTAAAACTATCAATATCCACTATAATAAAAGCACAGGGCCTGCGGTAAACTATAGCCCTTTTAATCTCTTCTTGCAAACGATTGTGCATAAAAGCCTCGTTATATAGTCCGGTAAGCGTATCTTTAACCTCGAGCCTCTTGACATTATGCACCAAAATGTCATTCTCAATGGCTATAGCCACCTGCTTTACGAATATATCCAATAATTCTATATCCTCTTTAGTATAAGAAAAATCTTCGCGTATATTGCCTATCCCCAATAGCGCCACAACCCTTTTACGTAAGGATACCGGAAGAAGCAGGGTATTTTTAAGTTTAAGTTTTTCACGCACAAAAGAAGAAAAATCTTTAGAGAGCACTTCTTTCTTATCCGATACTATAACCTTATTGCCGTTAGAAATTTGATAAAAAATATCTTCTGCCGGGCCTATTTTTATACCCGTAAGAGAATCCGAATTAGCCCCTTCGGATACGCGCAGGGAAAAAGTCTCCTGACCTTCATCTCTAAAGAAAAGGTAAGCTAAATCAGAATTAGCCAGAAGCCTTGTTTTTTCAACCACTATCTTAAACACATCATCCACTTTTTCAGACTGGGATATCTGTGAACTAATCTGCAGTAAACTCGAAAGAACAATAACCCTTTTTTGGATACCTAAATTAATCTCGGTAGTTCTCTCGCTATAAGACTTCAGCTCTTCCATATTGCTACGTATACGCTGGGTAAGCTTATTAAGAGCATCCCCTAAATCGCCGACCTCATCCCCGCTGGAAATATTCGGCATACAGGTTAAATCTCCCGCAGCGATCATTTTAGCGTCTGAAGTAACCGAAAGTACCCGGTCAAAGACTTCCTTGATTACGAAAAATCCGATTATAGCAATAACAATACTGATAAAAAGAGAAAAAATTATATCTATTTTTGGCCCTACACGCGGCAGGATATGCGAAGAGACAAGGTAGGTACTTACCAGTAAAGGCAAAACAGACATTAAAGCAGCAGAGACAATTAATTTATGCTTAAGCCCACACGAAGACAAAGACAGAAACCCGTGATTCTTCGCCATTTTTACCTCCATGTATTTTAAAGGACAAATTTAGTAATTTTCTTAAAGAATTATACTCCTTATCTTATTATATGGCAATAGTTTTCTTAAATTCCTCGGCTAGAATACCCCTGTCAATTCCTGTATCAATGAAATCCCAAGGCAGTAATTCATCAACGCGCCGGCTTGAAAGATAAGATAAAGGGTCTATTCCTAATTCTTTAAACGAAGACTCCCAGAGATCAAATTTGAAATAACTGCTCCAGGCATCAAACCTTGCACCTTTATTAAAAGCACTCAATATTACTTCGGACAACTTTCTGTCCCCGCGTGAAAGCACCCCTTCTAAAAAGCTCATATTCAAATTATGAAAACTGATTTTAAACTTTTTGAATTGAATAGACTTTCCTTTAATATAATCCTGCTTATATTTTATTCCTTCCGGGGTTTGCATAGGAAACCACTGCAAAGCGGTATGCGGCTTTGGAATAAGAGCATTGATACTGATGTTAACCATTGCGGAAGGTTTACCTGTCTTTCTTCTTAAATCAGATACCTTAGAGGCAAACTCAATAATAGCATCCAGATCCCCATCTTTTTCATAAGGTATCCCGATCATAAAATATAATTTTACGTGCTGATAGCTGCATTCGTAAGCTTCTTTTAAAGTATTAAAAAAACTTTCGCTGTCAAAATCTTTGGCTAATAAATTCCTTAAAGCTTGCGAACCTGCCTCAGGGGCAAAGGTAAGCCCTGTCTTCTTAAATTTTGCTATCAGGGATGAAACTGATCCCATTATATAGCTAGCCTTTATCGAAGGTAAAGAAATAGCCACTCCTTTAGGTTTAAACAGACCCGTAAGCCTATTTAAAAGTTCTTCCAGGCGCGGATAATCGCTTACCGATAATCCCGATAAAGAAAATTCCTCGTAACCTGTGTTTTTGCATATAGTATCTGCCAAATTTAAGGCTAATTCAGGGTTACGATAGCGCAAGGGAAAATATTGAGACCTGGCTTGG
>JAFGUY010000028.1 GCA_016938245.1 Candidatus Omnitrophota bacterium
AATTCCGTCTTGCCTAAAATATACTGTATCGGTTCTCTAAGCATCCTTCTTTTTAAGGCAGAAGAGATAAAAGAGGCTTGCTCTAAAGTTAAATTCTTATCTTTATTAAGGTACAGCGCTGCCCTGTTGCTCTTTAAGGCCTCTGTAAATAACAGCTCGGATTCAGTCATTATTCTTCTTTTGCTTTCTCTTTAGCCGCCTTAATAAGCGCATCGGATATTTCGTCAAACTCTCCTTCCAATACAACCTCTAAGGCATGGGTGGTAAAATTTATACGGTGATCGGTAAGTCGCCTGTCAGGAAAATTGTAAGTGCGTATTTTTTCGCTTCTATCCCCGGAACCTATCTGGCTCTTTCTCTCCTGAGATAGTTTCTTTGATTCTGTTTCTTTCTTAGCATCCAATAACTTGGCCCGTAATATCCTCATCGCCTTAACCTTATTTTTGGTCTGAGAACGTTCATCTTGGCAGGCAACCGCAAAACCAGTGGGCATATGCGTAATCCTAACTGCAGAATCAGTCTTTTGCATATGCTGTCCTCCCGGGCCGCTTGAACGGTATGTATCTATTCTTAAATCCTGCGGGTCAATGATAAAATCAACCTCCTTGGGCTCTACTAATACTGCAACCGTTGCGGTAGAAGTATGGATTCTTCCTTGGGACTCGGTTGTAGGCACGCGCTGGACACGATGAACCCCGCTTTCAAACTTAAGCCTTTTATAAACATCCTTTCCCTTAACGCTAAAAGATACCTCTTTAACCCCTCCGGATTCATTACTTGACAAAGACATAAGCTCTACTCTCCATCCTTTGTTAGCTGCATATTTTGTATACATCCGGTAAAGATCCGCGGCAAAAAGCCCTGCCTCATCCCCGCCTGTCCCCTGCCGTATCTCAACAATAATATCACGGTCAGCGTCGGTATCCTCTTCGGTAATGGCCTTTTTAATCTTTTCTTCTATCTCTGTTTCTTTGACCTTAAGATCCTTAAGTTCTTTTCTTGCCAAATCAATAAATTCCTGATCATGTTTTTCTTTAAGGATATTTCCCAGTTCAGAAGATTCTTTTAATACCCGCTTGTATTCCCGGAATAAAGAAACCGGCTCTTTAATGGCGGAGAGCTCCTTGGCTATTTTACTAGCCTCCTTGCGGTCAGAGATAACCGCAGGAGAGATTAAAAGTTGTTCCAGCTCTTCGTAGCGGGCTTCTAATTTTTCTAACTTCTTAAACATTATTTTTTACCGTATTTCTTCATAAACTTATCCACGCGTCCGGCAGAATCGACAAATTTCTGCTTACCCGTAAAAAACGGATGGCACTTAGAACAAATTTCAACCCTTATGCTGGGGCGTGTCGAGCGGGTATGTATAGTCTCCCCGCAAGCGCAGACTATTGTGCTCTCTTTGTAGCTAGGGTGTATTTTATCCCTCATCTCTGTTTCCTCCTTAATTTTTGCTTTAATTATTGATTCATGCTATTTAAAAACTCTTCATTATTCTTAGTTTTGCTGAGTTTTTCAATTAAAAGCTCCATTGCTTCGACGTTGCTAAGTTCATTAAGCACCTTCCTTAAAATCCATGTCTTCTGTAAAACATCGGATTTTACCAAAAGTTCTTCATGGCGGGTATTAGAGCGCTTAATATCTATTGCCGGATAAATCCTGCGCTGGAAGAGATTCCTGTCAAGCTGTGTTTCCATATTCCCCGTACCTTTGAATTCTTCAAAGATAACCTCGTCCATGCGGCTTCCCGTATCAACTAAGGCGGTAGCAATAATTGTAAGGCTTCCCCCCTCTTCAACCGCGCGCGCAGCACCAAAGAATCTCTTAGGCTTCTGCAGGGCATTAGAATCAACTCCTCCCGAGAGGACCTTACCGCTATGAGGAACGACTGAATTATAAGCACGCGCCAGGCGCGTAATGCTATCTAATAATATTACCACATCGCGCTTATGTTCAACAAGTCTTTTGGCCTTCTCTAAAACAATCTCGGCTACCTGCACATGCCGCTCCGGAGGCTCATCAAAGGTAGAAGAAATAACCTCGCCCTTTACATGCCGCTGCATATCGGTCACTTCTTCCGGGCGCTCGTCAATTAAAAGGACAATTAGAATTACATCAGGGTTGTTAGTAGTTATGGCATTGGCTATCTTTTGCAAAAGCACTGTTTTGCCGCTATAAGGCTGGGCGACAATTAAACCGCGCTGGCCTTTGCCTATCGGGGCAAGTAAATTCATAATCCTCATAGAGACTTCATCGGGTTTAGTCTCAAGGCCGAAGGGATCATGCGGGTAAACAGGAGTAAGATTATCAAAAAGCACCTTTTCTTTCACCTCTTCCGGGTTTTCAAAATTTACCGCCTCAACCTTAAGGAGCGCAAAATATTTTTCTCCTTCCTTCGGAGGCCGGATCTGCCCGGAAACCGTATCCCCTGTCCTTAAATCGAATTTTCTTATCTGTGAAGGAGATATGTAAATATCGTCCGGGCAGGGAAGGTAATTGTAGTTGGGGCTCCTTAAAAAACCGAATCCTTCGGGAAGGATCTCTAAAACCCCCTCTCCGAACATAAGCCCTTCTTTCTCCGCCTGCGCCTGCAGAATCTTAAAAATCAAATCCTGTTTTCTTAACCCGCTTGTTCCGTTGGCATTGAGTTCTTTTGCCAATTTGTTAAGTTCGCTTATTTTCATCTCTTTCAAATTCTTAATCTCTAATTTCTCCACAACTTCCTCCTTGGATTTTGCCTATTATTCTTTTTATCTGCTTCTTAGTCTCTCTGATTGTTTTACTGTTATCTATAATAAAATCCGCTACGCGTTTTTTCTTACGCAAGGGAATTTGAGATCTTATGCGTTTTAAAATTTCCGACCTTCTTAAAGCAGTCTTATTAACCAGCCTCCTGATTAACTCGTCCCTATCTATTATAACCACGATCAAATCATCGACTAACCTCTTTAAGCCTGCCTCAAGCAATAACGGAACGTCTAAAACAACTACGCCATGCCTTGACTGCTTAATTCTATCCCTTATCTCGCTAATTACCCTAGGGTGTATAATGCTATTTAATTTAGAAAGTAGTTTTTTGTTTCCGAATACTATCCTTCCGAGTTTAACCCGGTCAATCTCTCTTTTCCCTTTGAGGATATTGCTCCCGAAAAAGCCGACTATCTCTTTATAAGTCTTAGTCCCGCGCGCAAGATACTTGTGCGCTATTTTATCTGCATCAATGATTTTTGAACCGTAGGATTTAAAAATCTTAGATACCGTACTCTTGCCGCTTCCGAATATCCCGGTTATGCCGACAATAGTCTTCTTACTCATTCTTTGCTTTCTCATAAAGTTTTAGATACTCTTTAGCGGATGCATCCCAGGAAAAATCAGAATTCATTCCCCGCAATATTAAAGCATTCCATTTCTTTTTATCCGAGTAGTTAAGAGCTGCTTTCTTAATTACTTTAATCAGATCAACCTTAGTATAGGAATTAAAGATAAAACCATTACCGGAATTAACCGTGTCAGCTAACCCTCCGGTATTAAAAACAACCGGCACAGTTGCATACCTTAAGGCGATCATCTGTCCGAGCCCGCAAGGCTCATACTTAGAAGGCATCAGGAAGATATCGGAACCGGCATAAATTTTATGTGCTAACGAATTATCAAACTTAAGGTTAAGAGAAATACACTCAGGGTATTTTTTCGCTGCCTCTTTAAGCAAGGTGTGATATTTAAAATCTCCTACTCCTAGAATGACAATTTGTATGCCCATATTGCATATTTCTTCAATTGAATCCAAAAGAATATCAAAGCCTTTCTGTTGGGCGATCCTTGAAACAATACCAACTAGCGGAGTTTCTTTAAGGTCAGGTAAATTGCATAACCGCCTAAGGTCCTTCTTATTCTTCTCCTTACCCGAAAGGTCAGAAGAGGAGAAATTAGCGCAAATTAATTTATCATTCTCTGGATTCCAAATGCTATAATCTAAGCCGTTTAATATCCCGGAGATAGCGTCCGCACGTTTATTTAATACTCCCTCCAACCCAAACCCGAATTCCTGCGTCATTATCTCTTTTGCATACGTAGGGCTTACGGTATTAATAAGGTCGGCAAAGACTATCCCTCCTTTTAAAAGATTAATCTTGCCATAGAACTCCAGCCCCTCAACATCGAATAAACTCCGGTCAAGCCCGAGCTTTAAAAATTCATCTTTTGGAAAAAATCCCTGATACCCTAGATTATGTAAAGTTAAAACCGTAGGTGTATTCTTATAGAATTGATCATGGGAATAAACCGTCTTTAGATAAACCGGTATAAGTGAGGCTTGCCAATCATGCACATGGATTACATCAGGCTTAAAGCTTATCTCTTTCAATAAATGCAAAGACCTGCGGCAATAATAGGCAAAACGCTCGAGATTATCGCTATAATCCCTGCTTTTATCCTGATATAAGCCGTCACGGTTAAAATATTTCTCACTCTCAATAAAATAAACTTTTATATTGTCGCCGATTACAGCGCAGGAGATATCCGCGTTTACCCTCTTAAGGACAAGCCTCTTTTTACTAATTTCCTTATAACACGGCATTATTATAATAATATCCTGTTTCTTTTCCCCTAAGGCTACGGCTAACGCACCGGTTACATCTGCCAGTCCACCGGTTTTAGCAAAAGGCACAACCTCAGAGGCAAATACCGCTATCCTCATATATCCACCATCTCTAGCCAATTATGGCCTTTTTTGATATCGACTATTACCGGGACATCTAATTTTAAAACTTTTTCCATTTTATCTCTGGCCAAGGAAACTAAAGAGACAAGCTCTGCGCGGGGTAAATCAAATAATAGTTCGTCATGCACCTGAAGGACCATTTTTGATCTTAACCCTATCTTCTTAATTTCATCCTGAATATTAATCATCGCCATTTTAATCAAATCCGAAGCAGAACCCTGTATAGGCGTATTTACCGCCTGCCGCTGGGCAAATTGTTTTACCGCTATATTCTTGCTATTAATTTCGGGTATATACCTCCTCCGGCCTAAAATAGTAGTCACAAAACCCACTTCTTTAGCTTTATTTATTTCCTCTTCAATATAATCCTTAACCTTCGGGTACCTTGAAAAATAGGCGTCAATAAAGGCCTGCGCCTCATCAATAGAGATATTCAAATCACGGCTTAAACCAAAAGAGGTCAACCCGTAAACAATGCCGAAGTTAACCCTCTTTGCGGTATCGCGCATCTTAACATTTATATCTTTTTCTCCAACTCCATAAATAAGGCTGGCAGTAGCCTTATGTATATCGCTATTTGATTCAAACGCCGCGATAAGGTTCTTATCTTTTGATAAATGGGCAAGAATCCTTAATTCTATCTGCGAATAATCGCAGGAGAGAAGCAGGCTTTCTTTGTTTGAAGCTATAATACCGCTTCTAATTTTACTTCCGATATCTGTTCTAACCGGTATGTTCTGCAAATTAGGATTACTGGAGCTAAGCCTCCCGGTCTCTGTAACGCATTGATTAAAAGAAGTATGGAGCCTTTCGGTTTTTTTATCAACTAAAGAAGGGAGCGCATCGATATAGGTTGTCTTTAATTTGGTAAGTTGACGGTATTCTAATAATAACGCCGGCAGCTTGTGCTTACTTGATAATTTATTTAAAACCTCTTCATCCGTAGAAGGGCCGGTTTTGGTCCTCTTGACTACGGGGAGCTTTAAATCTTCGAATAATACCGTTCTTAGCTGCTTAGGGGAATTTATATTAAACCTTGACCCGCTTAATTTATAAATATCGCGAACCAACTTTTCAAGCCTCTTCTCTAAATCCTTAGAAAGAGAGGCAAATAATTTTAAATCTAATTTTATCCCGTAAAGCTCCATCTCCGCTAAAACTGCGGCTAAAGGCATTTCCGTATAGGTAAATAATTTAAAAAGCTCTTTTTCCTTTAGTTCCTTCTCTAATTTAGGCTTAAGCATCTTCACTAGGCTTATGTTCTCCTGTCCGTTGATTACGGCTTCGGATACAACAGCATCCAAGTATTCCAAAGAAAGGCTATCTAAACTATAACCGGGCTTAGAGGGATTCAATAAATAAGCGGCAATCATCGTATCAAAATACAAGCCGTTCACCGGTATCCCTTCTTTACCTAAAACTACCTTTATCTTTTTTAAGTCATGTCCGACTTTTTTAATACCGGGGTCAGCAAGGGCTCTTTTAAAATTATCTCCGATCTTGTTAATACGCACGACTTCATCCCGAAGAAGAAAAAATACCTGCCCGGAATCTTCTATCGAAATTAACAATTCATCTTTCGGCTTAAAGGTTTGATTTAAATTGCAATCGGCAATATCTTTTACTGAAACAAGAGGCCTCTTTTCTTTTTTAAGACCCAGCCCTACCAGAAACTTCTTAAACTCAAGCCTTTTAAACAAGTTTATAAGTTTCTCTAAATCTAAAGCACCGGCTTTAAGATCCTCTAAATTAAAAGCAACCTCTGCGTCTCCTGAAAGTATTACTAATTCTTTATTGAGCTCTATTTTTTTCTTATTGTTTCTTATCGCTTCTTTTATCTTCTCATTATTTATGGCTTGGAGGTTATTTAATAAACTATCGAGAGAACCAAACTCTTTTATTAATTTAACCGCGGTCTTTTCTCCGATGCCGGGAATACCCGGTATATTATCCGCGCTATCGCCTGTAAGGCTTAAAACATCCGCAATCTGACAAGGGTTAACCCCAATTCTTTCCAGCACCGTACTTTCGTTATAAACTAAGCCGGCGTCTTTATAGGGGCTAAATACTTCGACCTCCTTCCCCACCAGCTGCAACATATCTTTATCAGAGCTTACTATGGTTACCGGTACCCCTAAAGATACGGATTTCTTGGCAAAACTTGCAATAATATCATCAGCCTCAAGGCCTGCTTTCTCAATAATTGAAAGGCCGTACCCTAAAACTATCTCTTTAATTAAGGGGATTTGGCTGCTTAATTCATCGGGCATCGGCGGACGCTGCATCTTGTAATCAGCAAACTTACGCGACCTAAAAGTATCGCGGGAGACATCAAAACATACGGCGATATATTCGGGTTTTTGTATTTTAAGTATTTTATTTAAAATATTAACAAAACCGTATACGGCACCCGTAGGCTGGCCGAAAGAAGTACTTAAGCCTCTAACCGCATAAAATGCCCTATAGCAAAAAGCCGTAGCGTCTAACAGATATAATCTTTTACCGCTCATTATTAGAAAATTTGGAGATCAATTTTGGTAGGAAGCTTCCTAAAAGTGGCTTCTATCGCGATAATGCCCTATGCTGAGTTTTTTCGATAAATTCGCTGATGTCCTTATTGTCAGGATCCAGGTACTGGGCATCCAATGCTTCTTTTATAGCTGTAGCATAGTCGCTTTTAGCATAACTATCTTTAGCCTTCATAAAACGCTTGCGGGCAAGCATTTTGTCATCATGCCTTAATATATACTTTTCATTGGCGACGTCTTTCATTAATTTTAACACATCTTGCTCCCTTGATTCCTTAGCGGGCCTAGGAGAAAGGCTTAAGCGTATATCTTCTAAGCGCTGCCTTGCTTTCTGGGTCCAAGGGTCATCAAAATCCCCGAGCTCTGCCCTTTTCTTCCAGCAATAAGCAGCCTTGCTTAATTCCCTTTTTTCCTCATAGAACAAAGCAAGATTAGTATAGGTACTTAAGTAATAAGGATCTATCTTTATAGCTTTAAGATAGCTCTCTTCTGCCCGGTCAGGCATCTTCTTAGCTTCGTAAATAACGCCTAAATCATTATAGGCTACCGCATAGGCAGGATCAACCTCCACTGCCTTTTGATATAATTTCATCGCAGTATCTAAATCGCCGATATCCTGCGCTTTAGTACCTTCCTGGCGGTAGGAGCGCGCCTGTTCCTCTAAAGCAGTAAGCTCTTCTTTTTTTCCTAAACTTCCTATTCCCTGCGCAAATGTGGCAACGCAGGAAAATAAAAATAAACAGCCTAGGATTAAGGTTATTTTCTTCAAGGGTATCTTGGAGATTAAGGTCGGTATTTATTGTCTTTTATTATTATATAGAATAAGCACAAGACGTCAAGAGAAAAATTAAATTAATGGGTCCATATAAAGAGCCGGGTGTTTGGCCTTTGATAAGAAACTTAATAGCTCTTCTAATGTTCCGGCAACCCCTTCATCCGCAATCTGTTCCAATAAATCAGGCTCACCGATATCCCGGGCGATACTGCTTAGTCTCTCTGCTAATAACCCCTTTAATTCCTTAGGCATCCAAACTAAACGCTTAATACCTCCTTCAGCTAAAATAAACTTCCTGCTTAAGATATAGAGATTACTTATGCCTAAGAATCCGGGTGTCTGCACCCCTGTGCCTACTGGTTCGGCTAAAGCCTTAAAACTTATACCTAAAGGAGTTAAACCGGGATAATTACGGCTTACTACCATTACCCCGTTAGCCTCAGGGACAACCGCAACAATAGACTCCAAAAGAGCGCTTGATGACATAGGGGAATCTATAAGAGAATAAATGCTGACCTTTTTTATGTTTCTATTTGACTTTTCCTTTACAAATTTATTTACGTTCCCCCATTGGCCTAACCTTTTATCCAAAACCCTTCCCTTTAATATGGGCTGATTCGGCCCCGTCGGAACAATTTCAAAGGATGCTTTTGCATCTAACCATGAATAGGCACCGCATAAACCTGTCCGCTCGGGAGTAATAATACATACATGATTGGGTGCAAGCGACTGGCAGATAAGGCAGGAATAATAAGTATCTACGCTTTCATCAGTCTTCCCGCTTAAACGTTTATCGCGCGCAGCAAAAACTTTTCTTGCATCGCCAAGGAGCCTTTCAACATCCTCTTTCTTTGTGTAAATTCTGACTTCTACTTTATCTACGATCGCGCTATATTCCTTATGCAGCATAGCGGACAATATAATTCCTATATGTTTTAACCTAAACCCTTTTAAGTAAACATTCCGACTTACCCTGATCGAACTTGTATCCCTTTGCCCGGAATGCATTACTCCAAAAGCATAATTTATAAAACGGTGAATATGGCGTTCTAATACCGGCTCAAAATCATTTTGCATCTTACGCCCATATACATTAATAATAACAGCCAATGGGAAAGAGCTGCTTAAACCGTCTAATTGGTCTATATCAGGACCGATTACCTCGATATCCCAGTCATTTATTTCGTCCTCTTTTTTAGAAGTTAAAAGCTCAAAAGATAAGCCGGCTTCTCCTCCAAATTCAACTTGCAGGTCTTCTCTTCTAACCCTCTCTCCTTCAAACTCAAACGAATATGGGACAGGTATATCAACTGAAGCACTAGATTGTTCCGGGGGAATAAACCTTGGCATCTCTGGAATCTTCCTTATCTAATCTATTAATTATATTATCTGCCAGCATCAGGCTTATCACAACACTATCTTTACGCACAACGCTGCCGCAGGCAAAAATATTATCATGATTAGTAGCCATCCAGCCATTTACAATCACAAAATCATCCTGAACAAGAATATCCGTATCTTTTAGGAAATCGATATTTGATTTATAGTCATCCATGAACAGAACCGCGCACACGCCTAAGGCCTTACCGCTTTTAAGCTTAACTGCCTGAATCTCTCCTTCGCCTATTACCTCTGACAAACAATCACTGATAATCTCTGTTTTTGGGGGTATATCCGAAGAGTCAAAAGTTGTACGGCTTAAGACTTTTACCTCAACGCCGTATTTCTCTAAGATTGCCTCTGCTATCTTTAGGGAAAGGCTATTACTGCCGACGATACAAACCGGATGCGCTATATAGCGCTTAAGGAGTTCTTTTGCATCATCTAAAACATAAAGACGGTACGCACCTTCTTTTCTGGCTCCAGGGATATCAGGAATAACAGGACTTCTTCCAGAGGCAATTACTAAAATATTATAATCAATACTCCCTTTGTCCTTAAAATAAACCGAGCCTTTTTGAGTATTAAGGCTCTTAACTTTCTTATTCTTTATAAAGTTTATATCCCGCTTTAGGTAATCATCTTCGCTGCATAAAAAAATATCTTTTTCCTCTATTGTACCGCTTATAAAATCTGCCAACTTTAAGTGGTCGTAAGCCGGATAACCTTCTTCGCTGATTAAGGTTATCTTGCATCCTTTATGCTTATCTCTTATTTTTAGAGCAATATTGTGACCGGAAACCGAAGCGCCGATAATAACGATATGATTAATCATAAAAGTGCGGCATCTAAGACCTCTGGTACGAGTTTACCCCAGCCGATAGGCATGATATGCACCCCTGCGGATAAAGGTTTTAATTCCTTTATAATACGCGAGGCAATCTCAACAGACTTCTTAGGTTTATCCTTTGCATCCCCGATTTCTTTTATTAAACCTTCAGGGACGGATACTCCGGCTACATTCTTATTCATATATTCAGCCATGCCCGCAGACTTCAGCAAAACTATCCCCGCTATAATTTTAGCCTTAAGGTGCCTTACTTTATTTAAAAAACTCTCGAATGTCTTTATATCAAATACTGCCTGGGTCTGAAAGAATACGGCACCGGCAGCAATCTTCTTTTCCATCTTTATAATCTCAGGCTCTAAAGGGTCTGCGCCCGGGTTAACTACTGCGCCCAGACAAAATTTAGGAGGATTGCCGGTTAGCCGATTCCCTCTTAAATCAAAACCTTCCTGGAGCCTATTAGCTGCCTGCAATAACTGAATAGAATCTAAGTCGAAAACGGGCTTAGCGTCAGGATGATCTCCTGAGATAGTATGGTCTCCGGTTAATATTAAAACATTCTCAATGCCTAATACGGCCGCAGATAAAAGATCTGATTGCAGTGCCAGACGGTTTCTATCGCGGCAGGTTAACTGATATACCGGCTCAAATCCGTTTTGCTTTAAAAGTCCGGAGACGGTTAGGGAACCGAGGCGCATTACGGAATTCTGCAAATCCGTAACATTAATTGCATCAACCCGGTTACGTAGAAGTTCAGCATCTTTAAGGATCTGATTAACTTCAATCCCTTTAGGGGGCCCGACTTCAGAAGTCAACAAAAACTTGCCAGATTGTAATTTTTCTTTAAAAGTCATACATATTCTCCGGATTGTTGTGATTTAATCGCTTCAATTAAATTACGCATAAGCATGACTACAGTCAGAGGGCCAACCCCTCCGGGCACAGGAGTAATATAAGCAGCTCTTTTCTCTGCAGCCGTAAATTCAACATCTCCTACGATATTATCCCCTACGCGGTTAATCCCTACGTCGATAACCACTGAACCTTCCTTAACCCATGCCCCTTTAATCAAGCCCGGGCATCCCACGGCAACGATTAAAATTTCTGCCCTCTTTACATGCCCCTCTAATTTCCCGGCCTTACTCGTTCCTATATGGCATACCGTAACCGTAGCAAATCTCTCAAGTAAAAGAAGGGCTAAGGGTTTACCTACAATTTCGCTATGGCCGACTATTACAGCTTCTTTACCGTATAAATCAACTCCGCTTGCTAAGATTAATTCCATTACCGCATAAGCTGTGCAAGGAATAAGCCTTGAACCGCCAAAAATTAATTTGCCGATGTTTCCGGGATGGATCCCTTCGATATCTTTCCCCGGATCGATAAAACTGCTAAGTTTCTTATAATCTACCTGCGCAGGAACAGGATTCTGAATAATGATACCGTGTACTGACTTGTTGGTATTTAACTTTTTGATAAAATCCAGCAGGTGGGTTTCAGTAGTATTGGCTTTAAGATTATGCGGCTGGTATTCGATGCCTAATTCTTGCGCCACTCTGGCCTGAGATTTAGAATAACTGACCGCGCCCGGATCATCTCCCATCATTACGCTAGCTAATACAGGCTTAACCCTTAAGCTTAAGGCCTGCTCCCTTATCTCTTCTTTTATTCTTTCGGCAATAGGTTTACCCTCTAATAATTTTGCCAACTCTCTCCTCCACTTGCGCCCTTATCTTTCTAATCATCCTGTTTTTTTGCCTAAGCTCTTTTGCAACTTCCCTAGAAAGATTTTTATCATTCATGCTTTTTAGGTTAACCTCGATATTAAAGCAAGCCGAGGAAAAACCGGCTTCGAATAAAACTGCGGCAATAGCAGCATCACTAACCAAATTTATATTCCCCTGCCGTATAAGTATGGGGCATAACTTTATCCCTTCAAAGCAAAGCCGGGAAACCATAAAAGGGACATTAAAGGCATCTCTTATATTCTTAGATTCATAAGCGACAGCATCTAAATCTACCAGCCGCAAGAATTCTTTTCTTAAAGACTCCGACTTATCTAACACCTTCCTAAGTTTCTTCTCGTACTTAAGGTATCGGGGGTTACCTAATGTAAAATTAACCACCATGCTTACCAACGCTGCGGCAGAGGCAGCGCAAAGAGCAGAAGATGAGCCTCCTCCGGGAACAGGAAGCTTTGCTGCCAGCTGATTGAGGTAATCTTTAATTGCCGTATTCTTATACATTTTAATAAATAAACCCTCCGTCAAGTTCGAAGGCATTTTTAATCAAATCTAATTTTGCTTTAAAGCAGGAGGAATCAACAGAAACAACATCAAACCTGGCTTTTGCATTTAACATTTTTCTTTCTTTAAGAAAGATTATCGCCGCCTTCGCTATCTGCCTTTGCTTTATCCTTGATACAGCTTCTTTTCCTGACCCGAACCTATCGCTTGCGCGCGTCTTTACCTCTACAAAACATATCACATCTTGATCTTGCGCTATAATATCTATCTCCCCTAATTTTGTTTTGTAATTAAGGCATATTATTTTATATCCGCTGCTCTTTAGAAAATCTAAGGCCAAGTTTTCGCCCCTAGACCCTAAGATGATTTTATCTAAAGGCATAGGAAAAACTCTTTCTATGGATTAAAGACGGACCTATTCTTTTTAAAATACCCCTATGCTCTTTCGTAGGGTAACCTTTATGCCTTTTAAATCCGTAAAGAGGATAAATCTTATCATATTTAAGCATTATCCTATCGCGGATAACTTTAGCCAATATTGAAGCAGCAGCAATACTTTTAGACTTAGCATCCCCTTTAATAATAGACTTATAGGGATAAGTTAAATCTAAATCCATATTTCCGTCTACGATAAAATAGACCCCTTTACGGCTTATATTTCCTAATTTGCCGATTAAAGAAATCGCCGCTTTTTTTATGGAAAGGCGAGTAGCTTCTAAAATATTAATCCGGTCAATTATCTTCTCGCCTATTATTCCTATTCCGCTTACCGAATATTTAGTAATCTCTAAAAACGCCTTTTGCCGCTCTAGGGAGGTAAGTTTCTTGGAATCGTCTATAAGGTTTTTAAAACTTTTTTTCTTTAAGAAAACAGCGGCCGCAACTACCGGACCGGCTAAAGGCCCGCGCCCGGCTTCATCCACCCCAATAATAAGATTGTACCCCAGGCGCTTAAGCTTATTTTCATAATAAAGCATTACTTTTAGCTAAGGCTGTTTACTCTTTGCTCTCGCTGCTTGCTATTTTGGTTGCGCGTTTTCCGAATTTACTCCTTAAATAATAAAGCTTTGCGCGTTTTACCTTGCCACTACGGATTAACTCTATCCTCTCTATGCTCGGAGAATTGAGAGGAAACACGCGCTCAATCCCTTCGCCGTAAGAGACCTTCCTTATGGTAAAATGTTCCTTTATCCCTGATCCTTCCTTGGATATAACCACCCCCTCGAAAGGATGGAGCCTAAACTTATCCTTACCTTCGGGAATTCTGGTTAAAATCTTTACCGTATCCCCGACGCTAAAATCAGGATGGTCTTTTTTAGCAAATTGCGACTCAATTATCTTAATCTTGTCCATTTTTCCTCCTTAATTTAGGTAGCAAAAGATCTGGCCTGCGTTCCCTTGTCCTGCTTTCTGCCTCTTTTATTCTCCAAGCCTCTATTCTACTGTGGTCGCCCGATAAAAGCACTTTAGGCACCTCTATTTTACGGAAATTAGAAGGCCGGGTATAATGCGGGTGTTCTAATAGATTACCTTCAAATGACTCAAAATTCAAGGAATTTTTATCGCCCAGAACCCCGGGTATAAGCCTTGTAATAGCGTCTATTAAGACCATTGCCGGAAGTTCCCCTCCGGTTAATACATAATCGCCTATGGAAACCTCGGCATCCGCTAAGTTTTTCCTTACCCTTTCATCTACCCCTTCGTAATGCCCGCAGATAAGGATAATATTATTAAGCTTAGAGAGCCCCTTAGCAATAGCCTGGGTTAATTTTCTGCCCTGAGGGCAAAGCAGGATCGTCTTTGATTCCCTGCCTTTTAACTTAGACTTTATTTTCTCGACACAGTTAAATATCGGCTCAGGCCGCATAACCATGCCTGCACCTCCGCCAAAAGGGCGGTCATCAACTTTCCTATGTTTATCTGAAGTATAATCCCGCAAATCGTGAATATGAAATTTAACCTTGCCCTTAGCCTGAGCGCGTTTAATAATAGACTCATTGAGCACGGCATCAAACATCTTGGGGAATATTGTAACAACATCAATTATCATAAAAGGTCCGCAGAAAAGTAGTCTTCCAAAAAGTCATTTTTAAATTCTAAGAAACAGTTATCTTTTATAGCCCCGCGAATTTTACGCATAAGGTCAAGGAAGAAATATACATTATGCAAAGATAGAAGCGTAAGCCCCAGCATCTCCTGGGCATTGAATAAGTGGCGTAAATATGCCCGGCTAAAAGTCTTACAGGTATAGCAGGAGCATTTTTCGTCAAGCGCTTCAAAATCCTCAATATAAGGAGAGTTGACTATCTTAACCTTACCCTTGCTGGTAAAGGCAGTACCGTTCCTGCCGTAACGCGTAGGAACGACGCAATCAAACATATCCACCCCCCGCTCTACCGCCTCTAAGATATCCTGCGGATAACCTATGCCCATGGCATAGCGAGGTCTCTGAACGGGGAGAAGGCTAGCGGTTGTATCAAGCATATTATATATTAAATTACTCGGCTCGCCAACAGATACTCCTCCTATCGAATAACCCTCAAAATCCATATCCACCAGTTCCTTCGCACAGGCACATCTTAAATCCTCATAGGTTGCTCCCTGCACAATACCGAATAGAAACTGTTTTTTATCCGGCCCGCCTCTATTTTCTTCTTTGTGCCTCTTAGAACGCTTAGCCCAATTAATTGTCCTTTGCATCGCAACTTCCGCCTGGAACCTGCTGCAGGGATAATGCACGCATTCATCTAAGGGCATAATGATATCCGAACCTAAATCTCGCTGGATATCAATAATGTCTTCGGGAGAAAGAAAATGCCTAAAGCCGTCAATATGGGACTGAAATTCGACACCCTTATCGCTTAGTTTACGTAAAAGCGCTAAACTAAATATCTGAAATCCTCCGCTATCGGTTAAAATAGGCCTATCCCAGGATATAAACTTATGTAAACCCCCTGCCTTACGGATTACGTCCATGCCCGGGCGGAGAAATAAATGATAGGTATTAGAGAGCATAATCTGGGCACCGGATTCTAATACGTCTTTCGGGTACAAACCCTTAATGGTAGCATGGGTACCTACCGGCATAAAACACGGGGTATCAATCTCTCCGTGGCTGGTAGAAATCTTCCCCAGCCTTGCTCTGCTATTTTTCTCCTGATGGATCAGCTTAAACATTGGCATTAACCTAAACTATTAGCATGGCATCGCCGTAACTATAGAATCTATACTTCTTATCAATTGCCTCTTGATAAGCTTTTTTCATCAGTGCAATACCGCCTTCTCCGGAGACGGATGCGCCTGCGGCGCAAAAAGCGCAAACCAACATAAAAAGCGTAGTTTTGGGAAGATGAAAATTAGTTAGCAGGGAATCTACGATTTTAAATTTATAACCGGGGTAGATAAATAAATCCGTAAAACCCTCTTTTAAGCCTATAGCATAAGCCTCTAACGCCCTAAGAGTAGTTGTGCCTACGGCAATAATCTTTCCTTTATTTTTCCTTGTCTCATCTATACTCTCCTGCGCAGGCTTAGGCACCTGGAAATATTCGGATTCCATCTCATGCCGGGTTATATCCTCAAGAACAACGGGTTTAAACGTCCCTAATCCGACATGCAAAGTTAAATATGCAAGATTAATTCCATCTGCCTCTATTTCCCCGAGTATCTTACGGGTAAAATGCAATCCTGCGGTCGGAGAAGCGATTGCCCCTTCTTTTTGGGCATATACAGTCTGGTAATAATCCCTGTCCAAATCTTCGGGCTCCCTTTTTATATAAGGAGGGAGAGGCACTTCTCCTAACTTATAAATATTATCTGCGTCTCGCTTTTGAAAAGATATTTCCTTGCGGTTGGTTATAACTGCGGTAACCGTACCGTGGTTAAATTTTATCCTCTCGCCTACCTTAGTCCGGCTAGGCTGGATTAAGGCTTCAAAGGTAGAGCCGTTTTTACGCTTAGTTAATAAAACTTTTGCCTTCCCGCCGGTACCCTTATGCCCTAAAAGCCTACAGGTAAGTACTTTGGTGTTATTTAATGCTAAAAGATCTCCTCTTTTAAGATAACCGCTAAAATCTTTGAAAGACGCATGCGTTATCTTTTTATTCAGGCGGTCCACTATTAATAATCTGGCTGATTCGCGCTCTGTTAAGGGGTATTGCGCAATTAATTCAACGGGCAAAGAGTAATCAAAATCAGATAGTTTCATTTATTCAAAGGCAGGGGCTATATACCGCTTAAGTATTTAATTACTTTTTCGTCTAAATCGTCATAAGAAAATATGGCGACACCGTCGGGCTTAAGGCTGGATACGGTCTTATATTGTTCGCTAAATATATTTAGGTTATCCTTCATAAGATATAATCCTAACCCTATAAAAACCCTGCCGCCTCCCCTATGGGCTAAAGAAGCACGCACCAGTTCTTTAGTCAAACGATTATCAAGAGTATAATTCATAAGTACCACATAATCCAAAATCCCCTCTTCAAGCCAAAGAGGCCAATCCTGAAACATACTGGAGTATGCCCGATCCCCTGCGGGAATCACTGCGGCTGAAACCAGAAGATTATTTGATTTTTCCTTAATACGCTTAGCGATCCTTCTTACAAGGCTAGTTATCTGCTCGCGCCTCCAGTCATCCCAGAGCATATAATCTTTTGTGTTCTTTAAACCGGAGAGTGGGTCTAAGCCAGTCCATTCCTTAAAACGCTCTATGTTTTTTAAACCGTAACCGTAACTTAGCCCGTACTTAGTAAACCTTGATCCGGAGATAAAAGGTACGGTCATCGGGTAACGCACATAATCAAGGTGTATGCCGCTAAATAGGGGATATCTGTCTATCACCTCTTCGGCAACTGATATTAAAAGCTTGGCTACTCTCTGGTCACCCGGCTCAAGGAATAGAAGCTCTTCTCTTAAATAATATTTATCTGATTCATTAGGATTATCCCTGCCGGATATCCTAAGGTAATGGTCTCTAGTCAAGACTTCTCTGCCAAACTTCTTAATTATATCCGCATTATTATTCTGCCCCAAACTTAAAAGGTTAACCCAGGCAAACACCTTGATGTTATTAGCCTTAGCCTCTTTTAACAGAAAGTCAATTGTATCTAATCCCGCCTCTTTAACCATACCTTCATATTTTAGGCGGTTAAATTGCCCAGAATCATAATACGCGTTACCGGATTGATAGACCTGCAAATATATACGGTCAATTTTTGCCTGTTTACAAACATCAATTAATTTTATAACCGCATCTTTTGAATAAAGTATTTTATTCTCTGAAAAAACGCTTACCCACACCCCCCGGGCGAAGCCATCCCGGGCATCGCCACAGAACCCCAAATTAAGGCTGTAAAATAAAATTACTAAAAACATAAAAAATATGATTTTTTTTCTATGCATTGTATTTTTTGCTATATCTTTCCATCTCGGAATAAATACATCCGCAGTATTTCTGGGCATATATGCCTTTCCTCTTTGCCTCTTCATGGGCCTTTTTAAAACCCGGGCGAAAATCCGCGTAATAAAACTCTACCCCCTCTTCTCTTGCGGCTTCATCCCCTAATTTCCTTAATACTTCATGATTCTGGTAAGGGCTAACCAAAAGTGTAGTGGTAAAATACTTAAAACCTCTTTCTTTTGCTATGCGCGCTGTTTTCTTAAGCCTTAACCCCCAACAGATTGTGCACCTTAAAGGCGTATCCTCCTTAAAATTTATCCCCCGAAAAAATTCCTGGGGCAAATAATCAGGGTAAATTACCTCAATTCCGCTATTTAATTCGGTTATTGCCTTCTTCCTCTCGTTATATTCCGTAAAGGGATGTATATTGGGGTTGAAAAAGAGCCCGTAAGATTCAAATCCTTTTAATCTTAATACCTCAAGAGGATAAATAAGGCAAGGCGCACAACAGATATGGATAAGTACTTTCATTCGCAAGCGTTAAAATAACTCTTCCTGTTTTTCTTTAGTGTATTTGACCCCGAAATGGTCAAAGGCAAGCTTGGTAGCGGTTCGTCCCCGGGGTGTCCGTTTAAGGTACCCGGCCTTCAAAAGATAAGGCTCAACTGTATCGGCAATCGTATCTACCTCTTCATTAAGGCTCGCAGCCAATGATTCTATTCCTACGGGGCCGCCTGCGTATGACTCTAAAACCAGCCTTAACACTTTGCGGTCTAAATCATCTAAGCCTGCTTTATCGATTCCCAGTCCATCTAAAGATTTTTCCGCAATTTTTAAATCTATCCTCTCAATAGAAGCTACCTGCGCATAATCCCGTATCCTGCGCAATAATCTGTTTGCTATGCGTGGCGTACCCCGCGATCTACGCGCTATCTCATAAGCAGCGTCATCCGCAACCCCTACCCCCAGTATTTTAGCAGAATGCTTAATAATCCTGGCTAAATCTTCGATTTTATAAAAATCCAAAGAATAGAATATACCGAATCTTCCCCTTAAAGGAGCAGCTAATAAACCTGTACGCGTAGTTGCGCCTATTAAGGTAAAAGGCTTAAGGTTGAATTTTATCGTCTTAGCATAGGGCCCTTTATCAATTACAAAATCAATCTGAAAACTCTCCATCGCCGGATACAAAAATTCTTCAACCACCTTAGATAACCTGTGTATCTCATCAATAAAGAGTATATCCCCTTTTTCAAGGTTAGTTAATATACCGATTAGATCTCCAGCACGTTCAATAGCCGGGCCGGATGTTGCGGTTATCTTAGATTGAGCCTCATGGGCAATGATATGAGATAAAGAGGTCTTTCCTAATCCGGGAGGGCCGCTTAAAAGAACATGCTCTAACGGCTCCTTTCTCTGACGGGCTGCCTGGATAGAAACTTTTAAGTTATCCACTATATCCTTATGGCCGACGAACTCCGAAAATTTCTTAGGCCGCAACGATATATTCAATACTACATCTTCCTCAGACTCTTTTATGCTGGCAAGATTAATATTTCCTTTAAGCAGCGCCTCTCTCGTCTCTTCGCTCATATGGGATAATATTCTCCTTATTCCTTAAAATCTCTATATCTTCAAAAAGTTGGTCCTGTCGGGCCACAATCTCCTTAATCCTGATTAATTCCAATACTGTCAAGAAAGTAACAATTATATCCATCTTGTTTTTTGACTTAGCGAATAATTCCGATAGTTTAACCTTTGATTTGACTAACAATAAATGCAATATATCATGGGTTGCCTGTTCAACCGTAAATTGGTCCTTAACTACTTCATAAAAGACTTCTTTAGGGACATCCTTCAGGGCTTTGGAGAAAGCATTAATTAAGTCGAAAATACTCGCTTCAAAATATACCTCTTTACCTTCCGCTTCTTTAGAATCTATCTCTGTCTTTGGGCGTTTAAAAACCTCGCGCTGATCGGTTTCTTTTTGCCGTAAGTTTTCGGCTATCTCCTTGAATTTCTCATACTCTAAGAGCCTCCTTACCAGCTCCTCCCGAGGGTCTTCTTGTTCCTCTTCTTTGCCTTCTCCTTCTTGGACGGGTAAGAGCATCTTAGACTTAATCTGCATTAAAGTAGCAGCCATAACCAGAAACTCTCCGGCGATATTTAAATCCAAAAGTTGCATAAGATTAATATATTGTAAATACTGCTCGGTTACCTTAGAAATAGGGATATCGTAAATGTTTAAGTGGTCTTTTTTTACAAGGTATAATAAAAGGTCTAGGGGGCCTTCGAATATCTCGAGTTTTATCTTATAGTTCATAAGTTAACCGCTTTAAAAACATCCTGCATTGTTTTAGAAGCTATGGCGCTGGCATTCTCATTGCCCTTAGCAATTATCTTCTTTATGCCTTCTTTGTCTCTGCTGATTTCTTCCCTTTTTTTCTGTATGGGAGAGATCTTATCAATAATATTTTCCGCAAGTATTTTCTTGCATTCGGTACAGCCTTTTTTTGCGCTTGTACACCAGTCATAAACCTCGTTTTTCATCTTAAGGATAAATGTCGAATAATAGGAAAAAACATTGCAGGTATCCGGATGCCCCTCATCGCCTAATTTAATCCTTTTAGGGTCCGTAAACATAGTAGAGATTTTCTTTGTTATAAGGGAAGGCGGGTCAGAAAGGTTAATAGTATTAAGATAACTCTTGCTCATTTTTCTTCCGTCTAAACCTAATAATTTAGGTGTTTCGGTCAATATCGCATCGGGATAGGGAAAAATTTCTTTCTTGTACAAATTATTAAAAAGCCGGGATATTTCTCTGGTAAGCTCCAGATGCGGCAGTTGATCGCGGCCGACCGGGACCTTATCAGCCTTATAAAGCAGTATATCCGCAGCTTGAAGTACCGGATAACCTAAAAAACCGTAAGTATTGAGGTTTCTCATTTTAACCTCTCTTAATTGCTCTTTATAAGTCGGGCAACGCTCAAGGAGTCCTAAAGGGGTAAGACAAGAGAATATCATATAAAGTTTAAGGTGTTCCGGGACTTTAGACTGCACAAAAATAACTGATTCCTTGGGGTCAATGCCTACGCTTAACCAGTCTATAACATTATCGGTTATGTTGCTTAAGAGTTCCCGGGTATCTTCATATTCGCTCATTAAAGCATGCCAGTCAGCAACCATAAAAAAACATTGGTATTCTTTCTGGAGTTTAACCCAATTATCCAAGGCCCCTACAAGATGCCCCAGGTGTAATTTTCCGGTCGGGCGCATTCCGCTCAAAATTATCTTCTTCATATTTTTCTGGCTACCTTCTCTTCTGTGTAAGCCTCAATAATATCACCTTCCATAAACTGGTCAAACCCAAAAAGGCTTATCCCGCATTCAAAGCCTTCAAGTACTTCGCGTACGTCGTCTTTAAAGCGCTTTAAAGACGAAAGCTTCCCTTCAAAAACTACCTGTCCGTTTCTAATTAAGCTTACCATGCAGGTCCGGTTAAACTTACCCTTAGTAACAAAAGAACCTGCAACTGTACCCGCGCTAGAGAGTTTAAATACCTTGCGTATTTCAGCCCTGCCTAAAAATATTTTTTTAATTTTAGGCGTAAGCATACCCTCTATTGCCGCCTTTATATCATTGGCTAGTTCATAGATAATATTGTAAGTTTTAACATCTACGCCCTCTTTTACCATCAGGTCTTTAGCCAAATCATCTATCTCTACATTAAACCCAAGTATTAAGGCACCTGAGGCAACTGCCAAAACAATATCAGAGCTATTTATATTCCCTACTGCGCAGTGTATAAAATCAATTTTTATCTCAGAGACATTTAGCTTGCTTAATGTCTCTCTTATCGCTTCAAGCGAGCCTTGGACATCAGCTTTTACAATAAGCTTAAGCTCCTTTATCTTTCCCTCCTGAATCTGCGCGTACAAGTCCTCCAGGCTTATGCGTTTTACCAACTTAATCTTATTTTCCTTATCTTTTCGCATACGCAAGCTGGCTAAATCCTTAGCTTCTTTCTCCTGTAAAATAGCGAAGAACTGCTCTCCGGCCAAAGGCACTCCGGATATTCCCAAGACCTCAACCGGCACAGATGGTGGCACAGAAGTTACTGCTTGGGACCGGTCATTAAACATTGCCCGTATCTTGCCATAAAAATTCCCTACGATAATATTCTCATTTAAATGCAGCGTGCCGTTTTGAACTAAGAGGGTAACTACCGGGCCCCTGCCTTGAGACATTTTAGCTTCTATGACTACTCCGCGGGCTGGGCGATTTGGATTTGCCTTTAGCTCAAGCATCTGGGATTCTAATATAATCATCTCTAAAAGATTATCTATGCCTTCCCCTGTCTTGGCTGATACCGGAACAGCTATTGTTTTACCCCCCCAGTCTTCAGGGTTTAAATCTAGTTTAGCTAACTGTTTTTTAACCCGGTCGATATCCGCCCCCGCCTTATCAACTTTATTTATAGCAACAATTATAGAAACCCCTGCTGCCCTAGCATGATCAATAGCCTCCTGGGTCTGAGGCATAATCCCATCGTCTGCGGCAACGACTAAGACTACAATATCCGTAATCTTGGCTCCGCGGCTGCGCATGGCAGTAAAGGCTTCATGCCCCGGGGTATCTAAAAATGTTATCTCCCCATTGGGTAAAATTACGCGGTATGCCCCGATATGCTGGGTAATACCGCCATGTTCGGATTCAGCAACTTTCGTCTTACGTATGGCATCAAGAAGCGAAGTCTTCCCGTGATCAACATGCCCCATGAATGTAACTATCGGGAACCTCGTTTTTAAATCCTTAACTTCATCAACGATCGTATGTTTACTTAAGGCAAGATCCTCGCCTTCAAGGGCCTTTTTAATTTTAAAGCGGTATTTTTCGCAAATTTTAGCTACTATATCTTCTCCTAAGCTCTGGTTTATCCCTGCCATTATCTTCATATCCATAAGCATCTTAATAATAACGGAGGGCTTCTCCTGTAGTTTGATAGCAAGGTCTTTCAGGACAATAGGGAGCTCCAGCTCTAATTCCTTAATCTCAACTACAGGAGGACTAACCTTAACTTCAACCTTAGGCTCTATCTTAAGCTTAGGCTTCTCCTGAAACTTAGGCTTAATTTCAACTTTAGGTTCTACTATAATCTTAAACTCAGGCTTTGGGATAACCAATGCCGGCTTAATTATTTTTTTAGCCCTAGATTTAAGGGAGACGGCTTTTTTAGCAGGCTTTACAGACTTAAGCTTTTTAACCGCCTTCTTTACTATCTTTTTAACCTTAGGAAAAGACTCTTTTTTGATAACCTTTTTTGATTTAAGCATAATATTTTACCCTCTTCCTATACGTTTATAAGTAATTATTTGAGTTTCTTTGCATCCGCAATTAATTTCGCGGCTTTCTTCTCTCCGATCCCCTTAATCTTAACAAGCCCTTCTTCTTTTAAACTGATAAGGTCTTCCAGCGAATTTATTCCCGATCCTTTTAAGTTCTCTAAAGTTTTTTCTCCTATTCCGGGTAGTTCCTCTAAAGAAAATTTTGCGCTCCTTAGCTTTCTAGCCTTTTTCTTAAGCCCCTGAACAGGCGCTTCTTCAGGCTTAGCCCGGGATAAAACCTTATCCGCTTCTGCCTTTGCTAATATTTCTGTTTGCATAGCCTTAGTGCGTATATCCAAGTCCCAACCGATAAGCTTAGAAGCTAACCGGACATTCTGTCCGTGCTTTCCTATTGCCAAAGACAATTGATCATCTTCAACTATAACCTCAGCCTTTAATTTCTCCTTATTTAACTTGATCTCCGCTACCTTAGCCGGAGAAAGCGCATTCTTTATATATTCCCTGAAATCTTCGTTAAAGCGCACGATATCGATTTTCTCTTCGTAAAGTTCATTAACGATATTCCTTACCCTGTTCCCCCGCATACCTACACAAGCACCCACAGAATCAACTTTATCGTTTTTAGAATAAACAGATATTTTGGTCCTTTCGCCTGCCTG
>JAFGUY010000029.1 GCA_016938245.1 Candidatus Omnitrophota bacterium
TAGTTAATTATATCACAGGGTAGTTTATATCAAAGTAAATATTCTCTCTTTATTCTCGTGACACTTCTGCATATGTTGGTTTTAATTTCGGGGCAAAACCTTTCCAGCTCTTTTATTATCCTGCCCATTCTAGACCGGTTAGAAATAACCGAATTAGGGCAGTTGCAGGTTACATGTGACATGCTATCTTTACGCGCAAAAGCCTCAATCATTCGTTCTTCAACATAAGCAAGCGGACGGATGATGGTAATTTTACCTTTAAATAATTTCTGCTTGGGGGACATAGCGGAGATCTCCCCCTGAAAAAACAGGTTAAGTAGAACTGTTTCTGCGATATCATCCTTATGGTGGCCGAGCGCAATTTTATCACATTTAAGGCGGTTTGACGCCTCAAAGAGCGCTTTTCTCCTGTTCCATGCGCACCAGAAACAGTTTATATCTTCTTTTTGGGTCTTCTTAAGAACGTCAACCTTTTCGATATAATGCTTAACCTTGATTTTATCAAAATATTTTCTTAGCTTAACCGCTACGGACCTAGGGTATCCTAAATCAATATGGATAGCGATAACTTCGTATTTAACCGGCACGAATCTTTTACGATCCAAAAGGACTCGTAAAAGTGTCATGCTATCTTTGCCGCCGGAGACTGCCACAGCGATCTTATCGCCCTCACGGATCATCTTATAATCCATGATCGCTCTGCCTACGCGCTTGGAAATATAGAATTCAGTGCCTTTTAATAACGCCATATTAACTAACTGTTCTATTATTCTTTAGGACATCACATGTTTTAATATTATAGTTTTAACAGGTCCTGTCTTGTCTTGTTCTCGCATCACCGCTTGCATTTCCCCGGCGTGGAAATGCTGCGCTCGAGCGAAAGCTTTTGCTCGTCCCGATTTACTTTATCGCCGGGACCCCGTGCCCGCAAAAGCTTTCTAACGTGCTGCTCGAATCAAGCCAAGCCACCCGTTAAAACTAGCGCTTTTATATCCTGCCTGATTCCGAAACTAAATTACGGATATCGCGGGTAATTTTGTGCTTCAGTAAATCCTCAAGCGAAATAGGGACTTTTAAAGACCAGTTATCTTTAGATACGGTTCCGGGGGTATTGATGCGGTATTCGTAAGGGTCTCCCTTTAAGATCCCTGCGGGATACAACAAATCAAAGATATTATTTATGCAAAAGATAGAATTGGTTCCCAAAACAAAATTTAAAACCGCCTCCATAATCTGACTGTCGCATTTCTCGCGCATCAGCCCGCCTAAACCCAAAACCTTCCAAAGCTTCTCCTTCTCATGGAAGCTATTCTCCCATAGATCTATAAAATCCAACAGATGTTCCTTAGGAATAGCCTCCTGTTTATCTTGAGCAAAGCCGGGGGAAAAAGACAATTCCTTTAATAATTTATCGAGTGAATCAATATTATCTTTCCAGCGGAGCCTGCCGTGCTTAGACAGAGTTAAATTAAAAAGTTTATCTTTAACCCTCTTAAAACCTATTCCGCGATGATCGCTGCATTTACGGATAAAAAGCGCCTCATCCACTGTGCCTGCTTCATTCTCCCACCAGGCAGCCCAATTAGTAGTATCATGGGTAGAAAGCATAGTAACAGAGATAAAACGGTATTCTTTTTTATCCAGAAAATTGTGGCTTACATTCCAATCCTTTACCCACCGCTGCACATCATTTCCCGGGATACTTAATTCTTTTAAAGTATCTGTGCAGACTCTAGGGATAACGCCTAAATCTTCGGCACAGAGAAATATATCTGAATTATCCAGCATCACCTTAAGAATCCTTCTGCCTTGACCTTGCCACAAAGATTCGTCTTGCGGATCAAAAAATCCGTTTAAACCCTTGTTTTCCGGCAGTTCGTTAAAAGGTATGCTCCAAATTCTGAAAAGCCCCACTACATGGTCTATGCGTAATATATCGTAGAAATTTTGCGCGTATTTTAATTTCTCTTTTAAATATCTATAACCGCTCTCTTCAATCTTTCCCCAATCATAAGTAGGCATGCCCCATCGCTGGCCCTTAGCACAATACATATCCGGCGGAGCCCCTGCGACAAATTCCAATTTAAAAAATTCGGGATGCGCCCATACATCGCTTGAGTCCTTAGATACTAAAATCGGGAGGTCTCCTTTTAGCAATATATTCTTACCCCTTGCATATTCTTTAGCTTCCTTAAACTGCCTGTAAAGCTGCCACTGCACCCATTCCTCAAAACCGATCTCATCAATATGCTGTTTAGAAAAATCCTCAAGGCTTTTCTTATCTCTCTTTCGGTATTCTTGAGACCACTCATACCAAGGAAGCCCGTTGTAAAATGCCTTAAGTACTTTAAATAACGAAAAATCAGAAAGCCAATATGCGTTTTCATCTTTGAAGCGCAACAATCCGTCTAAACCACTATCTGCTTGCATCAAGAATATTTCGCGCAAAATACGTATCTTTTCTTCCTTCACGGAGTAATCATAATGGGCCCGGTCCAAAGTAAGGCTTCTCTTTAAGTTTTCTATTTGCCTTTTAACGGATTTATCCTTAGGTATAGGTAAGCCCAGAAGAGAAATGTAAGCTGGCTCAAGGGCAAAAGAACTTACCGAATCATAGGGGCAAAATACCGGCCCCATTTCATTCATCGGCAAAAGCTGAAGGATAGAGCTACCGGCTTCTTTCACCCAGTCAATAGCCAGTTTTAGGTCGCTAAAATCAGCAACGCCAAAGCTATTTTTCGAATAAATAGAAAAAAGCGGGATTAAGATCCCCGCTTTCTTTTGGGTAAGGAAATTCCTTGTTTTACTCTCTTCTACCATAAAATAATTTAAGGAATTATAAGGCGCATTATCTTATCAAACCAGATAATAGAGATAAATGCAGCTAAAGATAAAAACGGGCCGTAAGGTATGGTATGGTCTTTTTTAGTAATCAAAATGTATACGCCTATGGCTGCACCGAAGAAAGGAGCAAGAAAAAAAGTCAGAAGGACCCTCTGCCAACCAAGAAAAGCCCCAATCATTGCCAAAAGTTTGATATCCCCTCCGCCCATAGACTCAGTTTCTCCTTGTATGGGAGGTTTTTTCAGGAGCTTAAAATAGATAAGGTCAAATAACCAACCGGTAAGATATATTACCCCTCCCCCCATAATAATTCCTATTAAGGAATTAAGCATAGGCTTAAAACTGAAAGTAAGCGGGCCAAGATTCACCCCTCTTACTGCGCTTAGGATAAACCCTATAACAATCCCGCCGATAGTTATCTCATCCGGGATTATTCTATGCGAAATATCTATGAAGGTGGCAACAATCAAAGCACTTACTAAAACTATGTAAAAGAAAAGGTCATAACTTAATCCGTAACGCATAAAAAATAGCAGAAACAGGGAAGCGGTTAAGAATTCAACTAAGGGATAACGCAGGGATATCTTTTCTTTACAAATACGGCACCTGCCTTTTAAAAGAATAAAACTTATAAAAGGGATATTGTCGTATGCGGGAATGCGTTTCTTGCATTTAGGGCAATGCGAGCGCGGCCAAACTACAGATTCCTCTTTAGGTAACCGGTGTATGCAGACATTTAAAAAACTCCCCAGTATTGAGCCTAAGATAAAGATTATTATATTTGCAATCATATACGCCTCTCTTTTTTTATCCTGCCTAAAAAGCTCTCTCTAAAGCTTTTTGCATTATCTCAACCGGTGCCTTCTTTTTCCCTATCCAGATATTCAATGACTCAACGCCCTGATAGAGGAGCATACCTAAACCGTTTGAGTAACCAATACCTGCTTCTTTTGCGAGTTTCAATAATTTAGTCTCTTTCGGATTATAAATCAGGTCATAAATAAAGAGTTTTGGATGAAGCATATTGCGGTTAATTAAAAGCGGGTCATCAGGCTTCATGCCGACTGAAGAAGCATTAATCAAAAGGTCCTTATCCTTTAAGTTCAATTCCTCAATTCTTCCTACTGCCCTGAATTTTGAATTTGGGAATATATAATTGAACCTCTTCATAAGAGATAAAGAACGGAAATGGTCAATATCATAGATAAAAACTTCCGTTACCTTCTTTTTCCCCAAGGCAAAACATAAAGCCCGTGCGGCCCCACCGGCCCCTAATATTGCTACTCTCTTGGGTTTAAGCCTTAACTGCGCAATATGCCTTAAAAACCCTAAATAATCAGTGTTAAAAAACTTTAATCCTTTTGATTTATCTACCAGCACAGTGTTAGCCGCGCCAATAAAAGTTACTGCGCTGTTTTTTATGCCCTTAAAAAGCTTTAATACTTTCTCTTTATAAGGTATGGTTATATTTAACCCGCGGATATTATTTTTATCAAGATTAGTAAAAAAGTTTTTAAGCCCGTTTTCTTCTAAAGGAAAAAGCCTATACTTTGCTTTTATTTTAAGTTTAGCAAACGCGGCATTATGCATTGCGGGGGAAAGGCTGTGTTTTAAGGGGATTCCTACTAAGCCGAAGGTGAGGTTTTGAGTCATTTATACTCTAACCTGTTAACTGCGTCCAGATATGCCCTGATTGCCGCTTCAATGATATCAGTGCTTGCTCCGCGACCGCTAAAAATTTTATCTTTTATCTTAAGCTTTAAACTTACCTGGCCTAAAGCATCTTTACCTGAAGTAACTGCCTCAAGCCGGAAATCATCCAGCTTGGCATTATACCCGGTAACCTTATCTATTGCCTTAAAGACTGCGTCCACCGGCCCGTCTCCGGATGAAGCACCGGATACGGCTTTACCTTTCTTATTTAACATAACTTTAGCATTAGGCTTAACTTTAGTACCTGACGTAACTTCAAAACTTACTAATCGCCATAATGGCTTTATTACGCGTATTTCGTCCTCGGCAATTATCCTTAAATCATCATCAAAAATATTCTTCTTTTTATCGGCAATCTCTTTAAAACGCACAAAGGCTTTATTTAATTTTTCTTCATTAAGGCGAAAACCCAGCGCCTTTAGCCTGTCGCCAAAAGCATGCCTTCCGGAGTGCTTGCCTAAAATCAGCTGGCTTGAAGAAACACCTACATCGCGAGGATCCATAATCTCATAAGTAATGCGCTTCTTTAATACCGCATCCTGATGAATTCCTGACTCATGTGAAAAGGCATTCCTTCCGACTATAGCCTTATTAGGAGGGACAACAAAATCAGTAAGGTTATTTATCATCCGCGAAGTCCTAAATATCTCCTTGGTATTTATATCCGTATAAAGCCCGCTAAAAACATCCCTGCGGGTTTTAATCGCCATAACAATCTCTTCCAAGGAAGCATTACCCGCGCGTTCTCCTATCCCGTTCATAGTGCAATGCACCTGGCGCGCACCTGCTAATACCCCGGAAAGAGAGTTAGCCACAGCCATACCTAAATCATCATGGCAGTGCACGGCAATAATTGCCTTATTGATATTCGGGACATTGTTTCTGATATCCTCGATCAAAGAATACATCTCCTGCGGATAAGTATAGCCGGTTGTATCCGGGATATTAATTGTCTTAGCGCCTTCTTTTATCACCGCCTCAATTACCCTGTAAAGAAAATCCTTCTCTGACCTCGTGGCATCTTCAGGAGAAAACTCAATATCAGAACAAAGTTTTCTGCCTAATCTTACTGCCTCAACCGCAATCCTAAATATCTCATCCTCTGCTTTCCTGAATTTATATTTAAGGTGGATCTTTGAAGTAGCTAAGAAGATGTGCAGGCGCGGATGCCTGGCAGGTTTTGTAGCATTATAAGCAGCCTCAATATCCGGCTTTAAGCAGCGCGCAAGCGCACAGACTGCACCCTTCTTAATCGCCTTGGATATCTTGGAAACTGCCTTAAAATCTCCGGGAGAGGCAATAGGGAATCCTGCCTCAATAACATCAACTCCGAGCTTCTCTAATTGAAAAGCAACCTCCAATTTCTCCTGATCGGTTAAAGAGCCGCCGGGAGCCTGTTCCCCGTCCCTTAATGTCGTATCAAATATTATAATTTTTTCCATTATTTCTTCATCCAAGGCATCATTCAAAACAAAAGCTGCCTCTGGCGTTTAGCTTTTGTTTTGTCCTGCGCTATGCGCAGGATATTACTTGCGCATCCAGGGCATCATCTCCCTAAGTTCCTTACCTACCTTTTCAATTAAGTGGTTATCCCCTTCTGCAATCAATTTATTGAAATTCGGCCTGCCCTCTTCATTCTCCCTGATCCATTCTTTGGCAAACTTTCCTGATTTTATCTCTTTCAATATTTTCTGCATCTCTTTTCGGGTTTTAGCAGTTATAATCCGAGGCCCGCGGGTTAAATCACCATAGCAGGCAGTATTAGAAACACCTCTACGCATACCTGAAATCCCTCTCTCCTGAATTAAATCAGTAATAAGCTTGAGCTCGTGTAAAACCTCAAAATAAGCAATCTCCGGCTGATATCCTGCGGAAATCAGAGTATCAAACCCCGCTTTAATTAATTCTGTTACTCCGCCGCAAAGAACTGCCTGCTCTCCAAAAAGGTCAGTTTCAGTCTCTTCATCAAAAGTAGTCTCAATGACTCCGGCAGTTGTCGCTTTAATTGCCTTAGCATACGCTAAAGCTAACTGCTTTGCTTCGTCGGTTGCATCCTGATAGATAGCAATCAAAGAAGGGACACCCTTGCCTTCCTCATACATCTTTCTTACCAGAGCGCCCGGGCCTTTTGGTGCGACCATAAAGACATCAACATTCTTAGGAGGCTTAATCTGTTTAAAACGGATATTAAACCCGTGGGAAAAACAAAGTGCCTTGCCTTTTTTAAGGTTAGGCTTGATATCCTCTTTATAAACCTTAGCCTGCACATGATCCTGAGTTAATATCTGGATGATATCTCCGGCCTTAGCTGCTTCGGCAGCAGAAACCGGAATAAAGCCATTCTGCTTTGCTTTTTCAAAATTAGGCGTACCGGACACCTCAGATACCACAACATGACACCCTGAATCCCTAAGGCATAATGCCTGCCCGCGGCCCTGTATACCGTAGCCGATGATGGCAATTGTCTTATTTTTAATAAAATTTAAGTCCGCATCGCTATCATAATAAACCTTTGCCATTACTTAATCCTCCTTCTTCTGGGGGACGCTCCCCAAAGTGCCAGTCTACTTTCAAAAACTGGTTATTTTCTTTAATTTCGTCTAATTATACAGTACTTTGTCAAAAAATATTTTTCCTTCCGATTATTTTCAAAAAGCCAGTTTCTATAACTTATGAAAAATCATAACTTACGACA
>JAFGUY010000109.1 GCA_016938245.1 Candidatus Omnitrophota bacterium
CTGGCAGTTTACAAAGAACAAGGCACGCGAAAAACTTTCGCGATTCTATGATGATATCAGAAACTAATGTCACAATGCACTAGTTACCGTAGTATCTCCGTACCAATACCCTGATCCGTAAAAATCTCCAATAACAAACCATGAGGGGTACGCGCATCTATAATATGCGTTTTCTTAACCCCCTTTTCTAATGCCAAGATACAAGCCTTAACCTTAGGGATCATACCCTGCTGAATAATATTTTCTTCAATAAGCCCGTGGACCTCACCGATAGTTAAAGAAGACAAGAATGAATGCTGGTCTTCGGGGTTCCGCAATATCCCCTTTACATTAGTCAGTAGGACAAACTTTTCTGCTCCCAATGCTCCGGCGATGCTCGCTGCCGCTTCGTCAGCATTAACATTGTAAGTTTTTTTGTCCTTTCCGGTACCCATAGGCAATATAACCGCTATCCTGTCTTTTTTTAACTCCTCAGTAATTAGTTCCTCATTTATTCCGGTAATACAACCTACCAGGCCTAAATCTATTTTAGCTTTCTTCTTTTCTGCCTGAATTAATTTATCATCTTTGCCGTTTAAGCTCACGGCCTTAGCGCCTAATCCGTCTATCTCTTTGACTATAATATCATTTAAGTTCTTAAGCTCTTCTTCGACTATACCGAGGGTCTCTTCGTCGGTCACGCGCATACCGTCTATAAATTCGGACTTCTTTCCGCTTGAACGCATGCGGTCGCTTATATTAGGGCTGCCGCCGTGCACTAATACGGGCCGCAAACCCATAAAACTTAAAAAAACTATATCTTCTAAGACTCCTTCGCGTATCTTCTCTTCGCCTAAAATACTCCCGCCGTATTTAATCACAATTACTTTTTTATGAAATTTCTTGATATACGGCAACGCCTCAATCAAAACATCGGCTTTTCTGATTGCTTCTTCCATTTTAGTTGTACTCCGCGTTGATTTTAATATACTCAGGGGTAAGGTCCGAAGTATATACTACTGCATTTGCCTTACCCTTCCCTAAAGAAACATTCACTAAAATATCTTTTTTCTTAAGCGGGCTAACCTTGATTTTTAAACTCTCCTCATCGACGCTCACCCCGCTTGCGCCAACTGCCGCTATAATCCTGCCGAAATTAGAATTTTCTCCGTAAATGGTAGTCTTAAACAAATTAGAATTAGCTATCGCAAGAGCTGCTCTCCTAGCCTGAGCGAAATCTTCTGCTGCAGAAACCTTAATCTCTACAAATTTGCTTGCCCCTTCAGCATCCCTTACTACCATTTTAGCTAATTCAAGACAGATAATATTTAAGGCTTTGCTGAATAATCCAAAATCTTTTATATTTACTCCTTTGGAATTTTTAGATGCGCCATTAGCTAAAAGTATCACGCTGTCATTAGTACTCATGCATCCGTCAACAGTAATACAGTTAAATGACCCTGCTACCGCGCCTTTTAATGCCTTACTAAGTAACCCTTGCGGTAAATCAACATCTGTGAGTATAAAAACAAGCAGTGTGGCCATATCAGGAAAAATCATCCCCGCACCTTTAGCTATACCGCATATAGTAATAACTTTGCCTGCCATATTAAATTTAGCAGTAACCTTTTTAGAAAAAGTGTCCGTAGTCATTATTGCCTGCGCTGCTTCTTTAATCCCCTTATCGGATAATTTCTTAATCAACTTAGGGACCCCGGATTTAATTTTTGCAACCGGCAATCTCCTGCCGATAATACCGGTAGAGGAGACTAAAACGCTTTTATTTCTTACGCCTAACGCCTTAGCTAAAATCCCGGCCGTAGACAATGAATCCTCTAATCCTTTTTTCCCGGTAAAACAATTAGCATTACCGCTATTTATAATAATCGCCCTGAATAAACCTTTCTTCGCTAGAAATTTCTTACATAGAATAACCGGGACAGCAGGAATTCTATTGGCAGTAAATAAGCCCGCGGCCTTTGCAGGCAGAAGAGAATAAAGAAGCGCTAAATCCAATTTACCGGATTTCTTTATTCCGCAGGATATTCCTGAGGCTTTAAAACCGCAAGGTAAAATTGCCTTTTTATATATTTTCATCGCAACCCCAGCGTTTCGGTAAATCCGCACATAATATTCATATTCTGCACTGCCTGGCCTGATGCGCCCTTAAGCAAATTATCTATGGCGCTAACTATAATAACTTTATCATCCTCATCCCTTATACCGATATCACAGAAGTTCGTATGCGCAACGTCTTTTAGCGCAGGGAATTCCCCCTCTTTCTTAATCCTTATGAAAGGCTCCTTCTTATAAAATTCCTTATAAAGCCCGGCTATACCTTTACCCTTGCCTTTACCTCTGCCTATACCTATGTTATTTTTCTTTACATAAATAGTCTCTAATATGCCTCTATTTATCGGCAGAAGATGCGGGACAAAGGCAACCTTGATTCTTTTATTCCCGATATTAGATAATTCCTGATCAATCTCAGGCGTATGCTGGTGTACGCCGACTTTATAAGCCTTAAAATCCTGGACTGCCCCGGGCTCTAAAAAAAACTCCTCGGCCTTCTTTTTGCCTGCACCGCTTACTCCGGATTTAGCGTCGATAATTATCGCCGATGTATCAATTAATTGAGCGAAAATTAAAGGCGCTAAAGATAATATTGCCGGCGTAGGATAACAGCCCGGATTAGCCGCTAACCTTGCTTTCTTAATCTCCTTCCGGTATAATTCAGGAAGCCCGTAAATAGCTGCTTTAACCCCTGAAGGGTCCTTATGCTTTACCGCATAGAATTTAGAGTAAATTCTTAAATCTTTAAGACGATAGTCAGCGCTTAAGTCTATTACCTTTACTCCCGCTTTAATAAGCCCTGGAGCTATCTCCATGGAAGCAGTATGCGGCAGGGCGAGAAAAACTATATCGCATTTACCGGAGATATCCTTTATATCGGGCTTATTGCAGATTAAGTTTAAGCCGGATGCAAACTCAGGTAAAACTTCTTTAACCGGCTTATTATATGCGCTGCTTGAAAAAAGCCCGGTTATTTTAACTTTTGGGTGCTTTAGCAAAATGCGGACTAACTCTTGCCCCGTATAACCGGTTACCCCAACTATTCCTACTTTAACCAATCTTCTTTTCTCCTCGTAATAATTTAATATTAAAGCAAAATAACTATATAGTCAAGCCCCGTTACAAATCCCGCATTGATTTGATGCTATCACAAAATTTGTAACAGGGCAAGCTTTTTATCGTCGATAACAAAAATCCCGCTTTATTGCTTCAAGCGGGATTTCAAATATTTCGTTATATATTATTGACTTTCGCAAAAAGAATGGAACAAATGTTATTTTTCTGGTATAACAGTTCTTTGTTAGAAAATATTTTTCTTTCCGATTATTTTCAAAAACCAGTTTCTATAACTTGTGAAAAATTATAACTTACGTAATTCCAATGCGTTGCGTTAAAATTCTTGTTGA
>JAFGUY010000030.1 GCA_016938245.1 Candidatus Omnitrophota bacterium
CTGTCAAAGAACCCTAACGCCGCTCAATTCCAACATATCAAATCTCAACGATTCAGAGAACGGCTTGGAAATTAACAAACTACTGTTGCTATTAATCTTATTGCTAGCGGGTGGCTTGGGGTGTTTCGAGGAGTGTAATAGCGACGAGAAATACCCCAAGACAGGACCCGCTATTTCAGCACATTCTGCATCGAATACAACCCTGCAGGCTTTCCAAAAACCCACTTTGCTGCTTTTAAAGCGCCTAAGGCAAATAAATCGCGCGAATGCGCCTGGTGCTTGATTTCAATGCGCTCGGAATTACCGCAAAAAATAACTGTATGGTCTCCTACAATATCGCCCAAACGTATAGAGTGGATAGGTATATCTTTTTTTACGGCATCAGTTAAAACCTGCGCTAACTTTTTAGCAGTACCTGAAGGAGCATCTTTTTTAAACTTATGGTGCGCTTCAACTATTTCAATACTATATTCTGGGCCCAATCTTCTGGCTATATCAGGCAGTAAGGCAAATAAAGTATTTACTCCGATGCTGAAATTAGGAGAAAAGACAACAGGAATAACTTTGGCGACTTCGGCTATCTTGTTTATATCTTTCTCGCTTAAGCCGGTCGTGCCTAAAACAAGCGGCTTTTTGTATTTAGCCGCATAATCAAGGTTTGTTTCAGCCGCCTCGGCAGTCGTAAAGTCTATAAATACATCGATTAAGAATACCCCGTCAGGATTAGAAGATATCTTAAGTTTACCGATATCCCTGCCTATTGCCGGAATTCCTTTTCTCTCTAATGCTAAAGCAAGCTCAAAATCTTTATCCTGTGAGGCAAGCTCAAATATACGCCTGCCCATCTTTCCACAGACGCCGGCTATGCCGAGTTTGATTACTTTTTGATTGATATTCATTACGACTCTCCTAAATTCTAGAGACAGATTATAACAACTCCTACCTGATTATTTTAATAATCCGTAGTCTATAAGCGCCTTTTTTAACTTTTCCAGATTTTCAGGCGACATAGACGACATTGGAAGCCTTAAATCCGGGCTGCACATGCCTAATAACCCCATTGCTGTTTTAACCGGTATGGGATTAGTCTCCATAAATAACGCCTTGATTAAAGGCAATAACTTATAATGTATTCTCTGCGCTTCTTTAATATCTCCCTCAATGAAGGAATTGACTAAATCTGCCGTAGCAGCCGGCACAATATTTGCCGCTACAGAGATAACCCCTATCCCGCCTATCGCCAAAACAGGTAAAGTTAAACTGTCATCCCCGGAGATTAGCTGAAAACTCGGCGGGCATAATGCCTTAATACGCGACATCTGGTCCAGGCTGCCGGATGCCTCTTTTACAGCCACAATATTTTTACAACTTAAGGCAAGTTTGGCAATTGTCTCGGGCTCAATATTTACGCCTGTGCGGCCGGCTATATTATAAAGAATAATCGGTATCCTTACGGAATCCGCAATAGCCTTAAAATGTTCGAAAAGTCCTTTTTGAGTCGGGCGATTATAGTAAGGAGAGACCTGCAAAGACGCATCAGCGCCTGCTAAGGCAGCATGATTAGTCAACATAATTGCTTCTTCGGTTGAATTTGACCCTGTGCCTGCGATAACCGGGACTCTCTTTCTGGCCTGCTCAATAGTAACTTCAATCACGCGCTCATGCTCTTCAAAAGAAAGAGTCGCAGATTCACCGGTTGTGCCGCAGGGCACAATACCGCTTGAGCCGTTTTTAATCTGGAAATCAATCAGCTCTTTAAGTTTCTTTTCATCGACTTTACCGTCTTTAAACGGCGTAACTATAGCTACGATTGAACCTTTAAACATAGTATTCCCCCTTGTAAACTATTCTGGCTTTGCCTTCCAGCCAAATATTTTTAAATGCCCCGTCGCATTTATCAAAATAAACTCTTAAAGTTTCTCCTCCTCTTGTAGTAACATTAATTGCACCAGAGACAGCAAGCTTTAAGCTATAAGCTGTAATTAAGGCAGCAGCTACCGAGCCTGTGCCGCAGGCAAGAGTCTCCCCTTCAACTCCTCTCTCATAAGTTCGCACGTATATAAGATTGTCCTTTAAAACCTCAACAAAGTTTACATTAGCCCCTTTGGGAGCAAATGTTTTATGGAAACGTATTTCCCTGCCGATTCCGGTAACATCAATATCTTCTAGCCCATTGACAAATACCACTGCATGAGGGACTCCGGTATCAACAAAATTAACCCGCAAAGATTTATTACCGATATTTAAAGGAATACCTAATTTGACTCCTTTTGGGTCAGTCAATCTTATCCTTACCTTATCCCCTTTAACTTCACTCTCAATAATCCCCGCCTTTGTCTCTATTGATATTCCTTTTGAACCGGCAACCGGCAACCGGCAACCGGCAACCGGCAATGCAGCACACCTTGCACCATTTCCGCACATCTCTGCTTCTGACCCATCGGCATTAAAGATCTTCATCCTGATGCCTGCTTTTTTTGATTTCCCTAAAACAAGAATCCCGTCAGCGCCAATGCCGTATTTTCTATCGCATAAGTTTTTGGTTAAAACCGAAAGCCTTAAGTTGCAATCTTCAAGCTCTGAATTATTAATGACGACAAAATCATTACCGGAAGCTACCATTTTAGTAAAATTAATTTTTCGCATAGTTAACAACCCAAAAGAAAACGAGGTATCGACTCATTGCGGATTAAATCCTCGCAAGATTCTCTTTTTCTGATTACAAATGTTTTATTCTGAAACACCATGACCTCTTCTACCCTGCGCCTTGAATTATAATTGCTGGACATACTAAAACCGTAAGCGCCTGAACCCATAATCGCAAGATAATCCCCCTCTTTGACTTTAGACAAGAGCCTATCTTTGGCAAAAAAATCCCCGCTCTCGCATATAGGGCCGACTATATCTACTTTTTCGTTTACCTGTTTGTGGCTTTGCCTGTCAGAAGGCAAACCACTGCCTTCTGGCTTGCCTGTTTGCCTGTTTGCCTGCAGAGGAACGATACTATGGTAAGCATTATAAAGCGCCGGACGGATTAAATCATTCATCCCGCTGTCTACAATAACAAATTTTTTCTTAAGGATAGATTTAATATACAGGACTTTTGTAACCAAGATCCCGGAATTGCCTACGATAAACCTTCCGGGCTCCATAATAATTTTTAACCCGGTCTTTTTTAAAAGCGGTAAAACTTTTTCCGCGAACTTAATCGCTGTCTGGGGGGTTTCTTTATCATAAATAATCCCTAATCCTCCGCCGATATTAAAATACCGTATATTTATCCCTTCTTTTTTAAGAGAGCTGATAAATAAAGCTACTTTTTTAATCGCCGCAACATAAGGGGCAGATTCGGTAATTTGTGAGCCTATATGTATATGCAGGCCCAAAATATTTATATTGGGGAAGGCGCGGCGCATAAGCAGGATCTGGCGCGCGCTTTTTAAGTCAATACCGAATTTATCGGTAATTTTTCCGGTAGTAATATATTTATGCGTTTTAGGCTCTACGTCAGGATTAATGCGTATTGCCACATTCGCCGGCCTGCTTAATCTTCTTGCTATGCGGTTAATACTCTCTAATTCAGGCAAAGATTCTACGTTAAAGAAAAGTATTCCTTTTTTGATTGCTTCTTCTATTTCTCTTTCGGTTTTTCCCACCGAAGCATAGACTATTTTTTTCGGTGAACACCCGGCTTTAAGCGCACGGTATAATTCACCTCCGGAGACAATATCCAAACCTGCGCCTTTATCAACCAGCGCCCTAAGGATAGCAAGGTTAGAATTGGCTTTTACCGAATAGCAGATAAGCGGGTTAACCGACTTAAATGCCTGCTCTAATTTTAAGAAATGGTTGATTAAAGTACGATAGCTATAGAGGTAAAGCGGGGTGCCGAACCTTTTCGCTAAATCCTCAACTCTTATATTCTCGCAATAAAGCCTGTTATTCCTGTAGTGAAATTCGTGCATATTTTAAAAAGTATCCCTTAATCTTTTAGACCAGTTTTTGATTTGCTTACTCACCGAATTAAAACTAGTACCGCCGTAAGACTTTTTAAGATTAACCGAAGCTTGGGCATTAAGTATTTTTCTGATATCCGGCTTAAGCTTAGGCGAATATATCTTTAATTCTTGCGCACTTAAATCCGAGATCTTTTTACCCTTATCAAGGCAATCTTTCACCATCCTGCCGATGATATCATGTGCCTCTCTGTAAGATATGCCTTTTTTTATAAGGTATTCTACGATATCAACCGAAAATAAAGATTCGTCATTTAATTTAGCGACAATGGCTTCTTTTTCAATAATAATATTTTCAAAGAGTGGAATAAAAATCTCCAGCATATCTTTAACCGTATCTATAGCATCGAAAAGCGGGGGCTTATCCAGCTGTAAATCCCTGTTATACGAAGAAGGTAAACCTTTCATTAAGATAAGGACGCTGGAGAGATCTCCCTGGATCTTTCCGACTGAACCCCTGATAAGTTCTAATATATCCGGATTCTTCTTATGCGGCATAATGCTCGAGCCGGTGCAAAAAGAAAAATCAATATCAATAAAAGAAAACTCCTTTGTTGACCAGAGGATTAAATCCTCGGCCATTCTCGATAAGCGCACTGACAGAATAGAAAGATCCGCTAAAACTTCGATGATAAAATCCCGGTCGCTTACTGAATCAATGCTGTTTGCGGTTACGTTCTTAAACCCTAATTCAACTGCTACAAAACCTCTATCAATAGGAAGCCCTGTCCCTGAAAAAGCGCAGGCGCCTAAAGGCAGGACGTCAGCCCTTTTCTTAGCATCAAATAGCCTTCCTTTATCCCTTTCTAATCCTTCTATATAGCTTAAAAGATGATGCGCTAATAATACACATTGCGCTACCTGCAAATGCGTATAACCGGGGATAATAATCTTCGAATTTCTGCCTGCCAGCCTTAAAATAGCCCCTTGCATCTCAGTAATTAATTCCGACAAATTATCTATTTCATCTTTAAGGTACATTTTTATATCCAATGCTATCTGGTCATTTCTAGACCTTGCCGTATGCAACTTAAAAGCAGGTTTGCCGATTTTCTTAAAAAGCAGGTCTTGTATATTGGAATGTATATCTTCTGCCTTTAAGTCAAACTTGAATTTCCCTTTCTTTAAATCGCTAAGTATGGATCTAAGCCCCTTAACGATTAAGTTGGAATCACCTTTGGGTATAATCTTCTGCTTACCCAGCATCTTAGCATGGGCAATACTGCCCAATATGTCATATTCAGCCAGCCTCTTATCAAAGGATATGCTCGAGGTAAACTTATCCGTTAATGCGCTTGTTTTCTTGGAAAATCTTGTACCCCAAAGTCTATTGGACATCAACTCTCCTTTTGACTTGCGCAGCTAAAATACTTGTCTCCCTTGGTAGGGACAGTCCCCTAGGTTAATACTTCTGCTAGCTCTTCTGCGGGGACAGTCCCTACCGGCAATACTTGAGCATTACTTCTTATAAGGCATGCCCCAAATCTTAATAAACCCTTCGGCTAATTTCTGGTCAAATTTATCTTCTTTGCCGTAAGTGCTTAACTCTTTTTTATAAAGCGAATGTTTTGATTTTCTGGATACCGCCACACAATTCCCCTTAAATAACTTTAATTTTATCGTGCCGGTTGCATGCCTCTGGGTTGCGTTTATAAAGCTATCCAGCGCCTCCTTTAATGGAGAAAACCAGAGCCCATTATACACCAATTCCGCATATTTAAGGCTGACGATATCTTTAAAATGCGCTAACTCCCTGTCTAATACCAAAGCCTCCAGCTCTTTATGCGCAATATGCAGTATAGACGCTGCAGGCGCCTCATAAATCTCCCTGGATTTAATACCTACCAGCCTATTCTCAACCATATCTGACCTACCTACTCCGTAAACCCCTCCGATTTCATTTAAGTAATTAATCAAAGTTTTAAGTTTATAGGCCCTGCCGTCTATTTTCTTAGGGATGCCTTTCTCAAAATAAACTTCAATATATTTAGCGTAGCTTGCCTGCGTCGTAGGGTTTTTAGTAATCATATAGGCATCTTCCGGAGGCTCCTGTTCTAAGTCCTCCAAAGGGCCTGATTCAATACTAATGCCCCAGATATTCCTGTCTATGCTATAAGGTTTCTTCTTGGTAACATCAACAGGAATATTATGCGTTTTAGCGTATTCTATCTCTTCTTCCCGGGATTTAAACTCCCAGACTCTCACCGGAGCAATTATTTCAAGTTTAGAATCAAGGATACCTGCCGCAACCTCAAGCCTTACCTGGTCATTACCTTTACCGGTACAACCATGGGCAATAACATTAGCTTTCTCTTTATGCGCTATCTCAACAAGGTATTTAGCAATCAAGGGCCTTCCTAAAGCGGTAGCTAATAAATATTTTCCTTCATAAATAGCATTTGCCCTTAATGCCGGCATACAGAAGTCTTCTACGAATTCATCCTGCAAATCTTTAACATATACCTTTGATGCTCCGGCGTCCAGAGCCCTGTTCTCGATTGCATCAAGGTCTTCGCCATGCCCTAAGCCCTGCCCAAGGTCAGCCATAAAACAGGTAACCTCATAACCTTGCTCCTTGAGCCATCTTACAATGCAGGAGGTGTCTAATCCACCGGAATATGCTAATATTACTTTCTTCATTTTTCCCTTATCTCCCATACTATACTTTCCTAAATAATACGTTTCTTGTCCGTATAAAATTCTGGAAAATTAGCGGGTGACGAGGGCTGATTCCGAACGAGGTCGCTCGAGTGAGGAACAGCCCTCGGCAGGACCCGCTAATTTTAAAGCAATTTTATCAATATCGCCTTCTGCACATGCATCCTGTTTTCTGCCTGGTCAAAAACAACCGAATTCTTGCTATCCAAAACTTCGCTGGTGATCTCTTCTTGCCTGTGCGCAGGAAGGCAGTGCATAATCAACGCATCTTTATTAGCCAAGCTTACCAGATCAGAACTAACCTGAAACTCTCCGAATATTTTCTTTCTTTCTTTAGCTTCCTCCTCCTGCCCCATACTCGCCCAGACATCCGTATAAATCACATCCGCATTCTTGACTGCTTCTTTAGCGTTGTTAAATAAATTAACGGTAGATCCGCTTATTTTAGCAAACGCCATAGCATCTTTTAGGACAGATTCGGCAGGCGCGTATCCATCAGGAGACCCAACCTTTATATTAACTCCGAGCTTTGCACAGATAAAAAGCAAAGAATTGCAGACATTATTTCCGTCACCGATATAGGACAAAGTTATATTCTTTAAACTCTTAAATTTCTCCTTTACCGTATAAAGATCCGCTAATGCCTGGCAAGGGTGTGAAAAATCCGATAAACCGTTTATAACCGGAACAGTAGCAGCCCTTGCCATTTCAAGGCAGTTATTATGCTCAAAAGTCCTTAAGACTATTGCGTCAATATATCTGGATAGAGTCATAGCTACATCGGCAATAGATTCCCTTACCCCTAAACTAATCTCCCCCGGAGAAAGATACAAAGAGTTTCCTCCTAACTGAAAACACCCCACTTCAAAAGAAACCCGCGTCCTATTAGAAGGCTTTTGGAATATTAAGCCTAAGGTTTTCCCTTTCAGCGCTTTGGCGAATTTATTCTTATTCTTCTTCAGTTTATCCGTAAGTAAGAATATGCCGGTTATCTCTTCAGCAGTTAAATCCTTAATCGAAATTAAATCTTTTTTCATCTTAACGCCTCATCTAATATAGAAATTGCCCTATCAATCTCCTTCTTGGTTATATTTAATGCCGGCATGAGCCTTAGGACTTTCTCATGCGTGCAATTAATCAAAAGTCCTTTTTGCATGCATTTTTCAACTATTCCCTTACCTTCAATATTTAACTCTACCCCTGCCATTAGCCCTAAGCCCCTTACTTCTTTTATTACTTCATATCTGTCTTGAAGCGCAGAGAGCAAAAGAAATAGGTATTCCCCCATCTTATGGGCATTAGCAAGTAACTTTTCTTTTTTTACCGCCTTTAAGACTGCTAAGGCTGCCTTACAGATAACCGGGCCTCCGCCGAAAGTAGAAGCATGCATGCCGGCAGTTAAAGTATCGGCAATATCTTTTTTAACTACCATACAGCCTATCGGCAAACCTGCGCCCAAAGCCTTAGCCAGAGTCATAATGTCCGGGGTAATACCGTAATGCTGGTAACAGAATAGTTTTCCGGTCCTGCCTATTCCTGTTTGTACTTCATCTATGATCAAAAGCAGTTTCTTTTCATCGCATATCTTTCTTAAAGCAAGGATAAAATCTTTTTTAACTACGTTTACCCCTCCTTCGCCCTGAATAAGCTCTAACATTATTGCTACGGTCTTATCAGTTATTGCGCCTTTTACCGCCTCAAGGTCATTAAATTTAACCGTTTTAAAACCTTCGACTAAAGGTTCGAAACCGTTTTGGTATTTTCTCTGTCCTGTAGCACTTAAAGCGGCAAGCGTCCTGCCATGAAAAGAATTGTCAAAGGTAATTATCTCATACCTGCCTTTTCCAAACTTGCGCGCAAACTTTATTGCCCCCTCATTAGCCTCTGCCCCGGAATTGCAGAAGAAAACCTTCGAAGGATATGACCAATAAACTATCTCCTTGGCTAATCTTGCCTGCGGGATATGGTAATAATTATTCGGGATAAAAATTAACTTTGATATTTGATCCCGCACTGCCGACATTACCTTAGGATGGCAATGCCCGAGATTTCCCACACCCCACCCCGGGAAAAAATCAAGGAACTTATTATTGTGGATATCCCAAAGCCTTGAACCTTTTCCCTTAACAAATACCAGAGGAACTTTGGTATAAGTAGGCATTATATTTTCTTTATAGCTGTCAAAAACCTCTTGTAATTTCATCTCTTTAATTACTAGTTACTAGTTCACTGTGACATTAGTTATTGACATATAGGACGTTTGTGAGATACTGCCTCCAAGGAGGTGGTATCGTGCGTAAACAAA
>JAFGUY010000031.1 GCA_016938245.1 Candidatus Omnitrophota bacterium
ACGCTCTGATAAACGGGTATCTATACGCATGAGATTTTAAGATTAAAGAGAATCTCTTTCTTTCTTAAAAATCTTCCTTATGCCTCCAAAGAATTTCTTGGCAGGTTTTCTGGGAATATCCTTTTTCTCCTGAAGCTGAGGAGTTTTCTCTTCAGGGGACTTTTCAATCCTCTCTTCCGGGGCAGATTCTTTGGCCTTCTTAGCCTTTTTGCGCTCTTTTATCTTCCTTTCGGTAAGCTCAAAAATAACTAGCTGGGCATTATCTCCCCTTCGCTGCTTTAAATTTATAATTCTGGTAAATCCGCTATCCCTTTTAGCAAAAAGAGGGCCAACTTCATTAAATAGAAAAGAGACTAATTTATGGGAACCCAAAATTTTAAAAGCTTCGCGTTTGGCACTTAAGGTATTTTTTTTGGCTAAAGACACCAGTCTTTCTGTAATTGGCCTGACGGCCTTAGCCCTTGATATCGTAGTCCTAATCCCCTGATGAATCACCATATTTCTTGCAAGGCTCTTTAAAGTAGCCTTATGCCAGCTGGTAAAGCGGTTTAATTTAAATCTTTTGTCTGCGTGTCTCATATCTTTAAGCCTTCTTTAGTTTTTTAAAATCTACCTGCATCCCTAAAGTTAAACCCATAACCATCAAAAGTTCCTTAATCTCGGTTAAAGATTTCTTACCGAAATTCTTAAAACTAAGCATCTCATCTTCTGTCTTCTTAACCAGATCCGCAATAATCTTAATGCCTGCTTCTCTTAAGCAATTTGAGCTTCTGACGGATAATTCAAGTTCAGAAATAGGGAGCCTTAACTTCTCATAAAGAGTAGCCTCCTCCTTAGTCATCTCCGGCTCTTCTTCGGCAATATCTTCGGGTAACTGTCCGAAGTTAACAAAAATATCTAAATGCCTCTGAAGTATATTCGAAGCATACAAAAGGGCATCCTTTGGGCTTATAGCCCCGTTAGTAAAAATCTCCGTGATAAGTTTATCGTAATCAGTCCTTTGGCCTACGCGGGTATTCTCTACAAAGAAATTAACCTTCTTTATAGGAGTAAATATGGCATCAACCGGTATTACCCCCAAAGCCTTCTCTTCCTTTTTGTTTAATTCTGCGGTTACATACCCGCGCCCGCGAGAAACCTCCATTTCGATATTTAGCTTAGTATCTTTTGTCAAGGTAGCTATATAAAGATCAGGATTGATAATTTCTACGGTATCATCTGTTTCAATATCCTTGGCCTTTATTGCTCCTTTGGGCTTGGCAGTAATTGTTATAACCTTAGGAATTTTAGAGTGGGAATTTAAAACGAGGCTTTTAATATTAAGGATTAATTCCGGGACATCTTCGAGTAACCCCGGTATGGATGAGAATTCATGCGCTACGCCTGAAATTTTAATACTGGTTACAGCGCTTCCCTCAATAGAAGAAAGCAAAACCCTGCGTAATGAATTCCCTAAAGTAACTCCGTAACCGCGCTCAAAAGGCGCAGCAGAAAACTTGCCGTAAGTATTGGTATAGCTAGGTTCTTCACACTCTAACCTCTTTGGTAACTGAAAATCTCTCCATTTTATACCCATCTATTTCCTCCTCAATGAGCACATAATTTACGAACACGAAATGTGAGTAAATTATAAGTGCGACTTGATCCCGCCGAAAACACAAGGCGGAATATAAAACCTACTTAGAATACAACTCGACTATAAGCTGTTCTTGAATATTCTGCTGGATATCGTCTTTTTCAGGGAGCCTTAAAACTTTAGCAGATAAATCCGCCGCCCTAAATTCTAACCAGCTAGGAATACTTCTTTCTTTAGAAAGCTCTAAATTGTCTTTAATCTTAACTAAGGCTTTATCTTTAGCCTTAACCTGAACTAGGTCATCTTTGCTTATTAAAAAAGAGGGTATATTTACCCTTCTTGAGTTAACCAAGATAAAATTATGCCTCACTACTTGCCTAGCCTGCGACCTTGATACGCCTAAACCCATACGGAAAACCACATTATCCAGCCTTCTCTCTAAAAGCTGAAGAAGCACTTTACCGGTAACGCCTTTTGATCTTGAGGCAATCTTAAAATACTTACGGAATTGTTTCTCTAAGACGCCGTATGTCCTTTTAACCTTCTGCTTTTCTCTTAACTGCAGGCCGTAGTTAGAAAACTTCTGCCTTTTGCCCTTTCCTTCTCCGTGCTGGCCAGGGGCATAGGGCCTCTTATTAACCGGGCATTTTTCAGTATTACACTTCGTACCTTTTAAGAAAAGCTTTTCTCCCTGCCTACGGCAAAGCCTGCAGACTGCATCGATATAACGCGCCATAAATTACACTCTCCTTTTCTTCTTAGGCCGACACCCGTTATGCGGGATAGGAGTTACGTCTTTGATTAAAGTTATGATAAGGCCCGCGGCCTGAAGCGCCCTGATAGCAGATTCTCTCCCAAACCCCGGCCCCTTAACACGCACTTCAACTTCTTTTAAACCGATATCTTTTGCCTTCCTGGCAGCATCTGATGCAGCTATCTGGGCAGCAAAAGGAGTGGACTTCTTTGCTCCGCTGTAACCTACAATACCGGGAGCAGACCAGACTAAGACATTTCCCTGTTTATCAGTTATAGTAACAATCGTGTTATTAAAACTTGCCTGAATATGAGCAATACCGGAAGTTACCCCTCTAGCTATCTTCTTCTTTTTTGCCTTTTCTTTTGTGGCCATTAATTCCCCCTGTTATTTCGCTGGCTTTGCCGCCTTTGCCGGCTCTGCTTTCTTAACTATTGCCATAGTACCTTTGCGGGGGCCTTTACGGGTACGCGCATTAGTACGCGTACGCTGGCCCCTTGCCGGTAAACCCTTTCTATGCCTTGAACCTCTCCAAGAACCTATATCCATAAGCCTCTTGATATTCTGTGAAATATCCCGGCGAAGGTCGCCTTCAACTCTTAAAGCCCCTTTCTGCAGCATATTGGTTATACGCGCTATCTCTTCTTCGGTTAAATCCTTTGCCCGCTTACCAGGATCGATATTAATCTCCTTAAGTAGATTAGCGGATGTAACCCTGCCGATACCGTATAAATATGTAAGCGATATTTCAATTCTTTTTTCTTTAGGTATATCAACACCAAAAATCCTCGGCATCAAAACTCTCCTTTATTATCGTTAATTTCAGCTATCCCTGTCTCTGCTTATGCTTAGGGCTAGAGCAAATTACCCTGATTATTCCCCGCCTCTTGACAATTTTGCACTTATCGCAAATCTTCTTTACCGATGCTTTTACTTTCACCCCGTTAGGCCTCCGATTATTTAACCCTGAAGGTTATCCTACCCCTGCTTAAATCATAAGGGGATAGTTCCAATTTTACTTTATCTCCGGGAAGTATCCTGATAAAATTCATGCGCATCTTTCCTGAAACATGCGCCAAGACAACATGCCCATTCTCAAGCTCCACCTTGAACATAGCATTCGGAAGCGCCTCTAAAATTTTACCCTCGGTTTCTATAAGCTCTTCTTTAGGCATAATTAATTAGTCAATACCTTCGGCCCTTCTTCGGTAATAGCCACTGTATGTTCAAAGTGCGCCGAAGGAAGCCTGTCTTTTGTTACGGCGGTCCATCCGTTAGGTAAGATCTCTGCCTCCCAATTGCCCATATTAATCATCGGCTCAATGGCAAATACCATACCGTTTTCTAATACCGGGCCCTGATGAGGCTTACCAAAATTAGGAATTTCAGGTTCTTCATGGAGGCTTAATCCTATGCCATGGCCTACAAATTGCCTGACCACTGAGAATCCGTTTTCCCCGACAAAATCCTCAATCCTGCTTGATATATCCGAAAGCCTATTTCCTATCCTGGCCTCTTTTATAGCTTCGTCTAAAGCCATCCGGGATACTTCAACTAACCTTTTAACTTGAGGATTTATATTACCTACGGGCAATGTAACAGCTGCATCGGTAAAATAACCGGAGTATTTTATCCCCAAATCAATACCTATAATATCCCCGTCTAAAAGCCTTCTTTTTCCCGGGATACCATGCACAATCTCTTCGTTTACAGAAGTACAAACCGAAGACGGAAAACCTTTATAACCTTTAAAAGCCGGCTTAGCCCTTTCTTTAAGTATAAGGGATTCGGCAAGGCTATCAATTTCACAGGTTAAAATCCCGGGCTTAACAATTTCCTTCAGTCTCCTCATTACCCTACTTAAGATTTCTCCGGATAAACAAAGCATCTTAATCTGCTCTTTGGACTTTAAAGGTATCATACCGTTATTTAATTAAAGCAATTATTTGATTAAGCACAACATTTGCATCGCCATCCGCATCTAAACGATACAACTTATCCTGTTTCTTATAATAATCTATTAGATCAGCAACTTCTTTCTTGTAAACTTCGAGGCGCTTTTTTATTGTCTCTACCTTATCGTCGCTTCTCTGATAAAGCGAACTGCCGCATCTGTCGCAAAACCCTTCTTTCTTAGGAGGCAAATTCTTTATATGAAAATTAGCGCCGCACTTAGAGCAGACAAGCCGTCCTGAAAGCCTTTGGATAATTACGCTTTCGCTTGAATCAAGGTAAACAACAAAATCTATGTTTATTCCTCTTTGAGAAATAATTTCTTCTAACGTCTTTGCCTGCGCAAGGTTCCTGGGGTAGCCATCAAGTATAAAGCCTTGGCTTACATCTTCTTTAACAAACCTTTCGCTTAACATCCTAGCCATAAGCTCATCCGGGACAAGCAGGCCGCGTTCCATAAAACTTTTTGCCTCTACGCCTAAAGCCGTTGAGTCCTTAACATTTTGCCTTAAGATATCTCCGGTAGATACGTGAGGGACCGGGACCCTAAGATTTTCTGCTAAGACTTTAGCCTGTGTGCCTTTGCCTGCGCCGGGAGGCCCTAATAGGATAATCCGCATTATCTCCTGCCTCTCATATGAGCGCCCTTAATAAAACCTTCGTAGTGATGCGTTAGAAGATGGGACTCGATCTGTTTTAACGTATCCAGCATTACTCCCACGATAATAAGTATCCCTGTCCCGCCGAAAAAAGAAGCAACCAGATACGGAACCTTCAGCCACGCCATAACAAAATCAGGAAATATGGCAATAAAGGCGATAAATAACGCCCCGGCTAATGTAATCCTGGTCATGACAAAATCTAAGAATTCTGCTGTCGGGGCACCCGGCCTTATCCCCGGGATAAACCCTCCGTATTTCTTCATATTCTCGGATAAATCCTGAGGATTAAATACTATAGCAGTATAAAAATAACAGAAGAAGATTATCAAAAGAGCATAAACTATTGTATAAAGCGCCTGTCCGCGAAGCAAGCTCTGGGCTAATCTCTGGAACCCGGGATTAGGGATGAAAGATGCCAGTGTAGCCGGAAATAATATAATTGACTGGGCAAAGATAATAGAGATAACTCCCGCGGTATCTACCTTTAAAGGTATATAAGTAGATTGCCCGCCGTAAATCTTTCTTCCTACAATCCTGCGCGCATACTGGACAGGTATCTTTCTTACTCCCTGGGTAATCAAAATAACGGAAAAAACTACTGCCACCAGAAATATAGACATAATTACCAGG
>JAFGUY010000032.1 GCA_016938245.1 Candidatus Omnitrophota bacterium
CTTTTTAATATCCTTGCGGTTAAAACTACCCATGGCGCAGGCAGCGCCCTCTTCTATCCACTTGCTGCAGCATGCTACTGCCCTATCGATTATTTCAGGAATATCAGCTTTTTCTCCGCGATTAAAACGCGAGAGGACAAAATCGCTTGTTTTAATACCTTCATTGGGCCTTCCGATACCGATGCGCAGACGGCTGAATTCATTTGTATTAAGCGAATTTATTACGGAGTCAATTCCGCGGTGCCCGGCAGAAGATCCGCTGGGGCGCATCTTAATCCTTCCGAACTCCAAATCCAGGTCATCGCATACTACTAAAAGATCAAACAGGGCCACTCTATACTTTTTTAAAAGCAACTTCACTGCCTCACCGGATAGATTCATAAAAGTAAGCGGCAAAGATAAAACTACTACCCCAGACCCTATATCGCCCTTTCCTGACAGGGCCTTGATACCTTTTTCTTTTTTAAGAACGACTTTCTTAAGTTTAGCAAAGTATTTTACGACTTCAAAACCGATATTATGCCTTGAGCCGGCATAACTTAAACCCGGATTACCTAAGCCGACGATTAATTTCACTTAAATTATATTATTTCTCTTTCGCTTCTTTCTTCTCTTCTTCCTTAGCTTCGCCTTCAGCAGGTGTTTCCTTCTTTTCCTTGATTACTTCCGGCTCCTTAAGGCCCTCTTCTTCCGCAGCCTCAACAGGGACCTCTTCTTTCATCGGCTCGGAAATAGATAATATAATTGCCTCGGAGTCAGTTAAAATTTTAGTGCCGAAAGGCGCGGGAATGTCTTTAATATGAACGGTGTCTCCCAGCTTAAGCGAAGATATATCTATTTCTATATCTTTAGGTATATTGGTAGGCAAACACTCTACTTCTATCTCCCAGAGGATATGTTCCAAAGAACCTCCCTCCAGCTTTACGCCTGCAGGCTCGCCCTTAGTAACAATCGGAATATTTACTTTAATCTTCTGGGTAAGGGAAATCTGGTTAAAATCTACATGGAGTATTTCTCCGTGGACAGGGCCATGTTGAATCTCCTTAATAATACAGGGGCGGGACTTTTGTTTCTTATCGTCCTTTATATTAATATTAATAACTACGCCTTCGATTCTGTGCTGATGCACTAATTGCACTAATTGACGGTGTGAAAGCTTAAGCGACATAGCATCTTTGCCTTCGGAGTAAATTACCGCAGGGACGTAACCCTTATCCTTTAAACCCTTAACCTTGCCCCTGCCGACTTCTTCCCTAATTTGCGCGTCTAAAAATAATTCTTCCATTCTCACAAGCTCCGTTTCCTTAAAGTTAATCAAATAAACAACTAATTGACTCTTCGTTATGTATTCTCTTTATTGCCTCTGCCAAAAGGCTGGCTATAGTCAATACTTTAATCCTTGCATGCTCCTTAGCCTTAGGCAAAGGTATGCTATCCGTAATAACCAGCCCCTTTAAATGTTTACAATTATCCAGACGCTCTATAGCATCTCCCGATAAAACACCGTGGGCAATAGCAGCATAAATATCCTTAGCTCCGGCTTTGTTTAAAACCTCTACGCCTTCAAAGAGAGAGCTTCCAGTAGCAATTAAATCATCGACAATAATCGCATTCCTGCCTTTAACCTCTCCTAAGATATGCATTGCCTCGGTCTTTTCAGGGGATTCGCGCCTCTTATCAATAATGGCTAAAGGCATCCCTAATCTTTTAGCATATGCCCTTGCGGTTTTAATGCCTCCTACATCAGGAGAAACAGCAACCAGGTCTTTTAATCCTAAACTTTTAAAATAATCCGTGAATACCCCGACTGAAAAAAGATGGTCCACAGGTATATCAAAAAACCCCTGAATCTGCCCGGCATGTAAATCCATGGTTAAAATCCTGCTTGCTCCGGAAGTAGTCAAAAGATTAGCCACTAATTTTGCGGTTATAGGAACGCGGGGCTGGTCTTTTCTGTCCTGGCGCGCATAACCGAAGTAGGGTATAACTGCGGTAATTCTTTGTGAAGAAGCCCTTCTCATAGCATCAATCATTATCAAAAGCTCCATCAGGTTTTCGTTAGTAGGAGGGCAGGTAGGTTGAACTATAAAAATGTCTTTACCGCGGACATTATCATTAATCTTTACCCTTACCTCTCCTTCGCTAAACCTGGTGACTAAAGCCTCCGAGAGCTTTGTCTTAAGGCATTTACAGATATCTTTCGCCAGCTCCTGATGGGCATTGCCGCTAAATACCGCTAATTTATCCATATCTACCCCTTGTTTTTTAAGATCCTTGCCGGGACACCCACGGCGGTTTTTCTATCGGGCACATCTTTTATTATCACCGACCCTGCGCCGGTCTTTGAGCTTCTGCCTATCTTAACCGGGGCAACCATAATCGTATCAGAACCGATAAGCGCTTTGTCTTTTATGACCGTATGGTGTTTCTTGCTACCATCAAAATTAGCAGTGATTGCCCCTGCACCGATATTTACAGAATTACCTATTCTGGAATCTGCGATGTAACAGAAGTGTTTGGCAAAGGTATTCCTGCCGATTTTAGCGCGGGTAATCTCTAAGAAATTCCCGAGAGTAACATCATCTAAAATACGGGCACCTTCTCTTAAATGAGCAAAAGGGCCGATAGAGCAACGTTTTCCGATTTTAACATCACTTTCAATAACTGTAAAGGGATAAATAACCGAATCTTTCCCTATTCTGGTGCCGTAGCTTATAAAGGTTGACTTCGGATCAACTATAGAAACTCCGCTTAGCATAAGGCCTTTATTTATCCTGGACTGCATGATGGAAATTACACTTGCTAACTCCACCCTTGAATTTATACCTATCGCCTCCAGATTATCTTCTACCTTTACGCCTTCAATAAGCTTCCCCTGCCTGTATAGTATCTTAATAATATCGGTAAGATAAAACTCTTTCTTTTCATTATCCGCCCTGACCTTACCTAATGCCCCGTCAAGGCTTGCCTTATTAAAACACATAATCCCCGTATTAATTTCTTTAATATCTTTATCAAACTCATCGGCATCCTTCTCTTCGGCTATACCGCAAATACTAAAATACTTATCGCGTAAAATCCTTCCGTAACCTTTGGGTTTTTTAAGCTGAGCGCTTAATAGGGTTGCATCGGCTTTATTCTCAATGTGGTGCTTAAAAAGCTTGGTAACCGTATCTTTTTTTAACAAAGGCACATCGCCGTAAAGTATTAAGACTGTGCCTTTAAAACCTTTTAACCCGGCTAATCCTGTTCTTACCGCATCGGCAGTACCGATAAGGCGCCTTTGCAAAACAACTTTAACTGAAACAGGTATTTCTTTTTTTACCAACTCATGCTTACGGCCTAATACGGCTACAATCCGCTTAGGACTTAAAGAGCGCGCCAGATCAATTACATAACTCAACATAGACTTGCCGCAGATCTTATGCAAGACCTTAGGCAGCGTTGATTTCATGCGCGTGCTTTTACCGGCTGACAAAATTATAATCGCTAATTTTTTATTCATTTTTTATTGGTTGGGATGTATGGATTCGAACCATAATAGCGAGACCCAAATTCTCGTGTCCTACCATTGGACGACATCCCAGATCTATTATGGGGACAAACCCGCATTCCCTTTAAGTTTCTCCTGCTCATACGCCTGAAGGACCTTTTTCTGCAGGTATTCCCTGAAGTCCTGCGTTATAGGATGGGCGATATCCTTATGCTCCTTGCTGGAAGAGACTGTTTCATCAGAAGCAGTAGTTTTTGCGCTTGCCGGCAAAGAACCTGCGCACTGGTTACAATACTTACTGCGCAGCTCATTCTTAAAACCGCACTTAGGGCAAGGTTGTTTTACCCTTCTTGAAGGCATGGCGATAAAAAGCCCGCTTGTCCCTTCAATTACCTTTATATTCCTTACTACGAAAACATTATCAAAAGTTACCGTTGCATAAGCCTTTAGTTTCTTATCCGGGGAATCTTTAAGGGCTATTCTAACTTCCGTAATCTCCATAGGCTTAACCTCCCCTTGTTCAAAGACGGCTTTTATCTTCTTCTTAAACCGTCTTTACCGCAAATACTCGCCAGGATTTGTTAGTTTTCCTTATAACCTTAGCCAATCTAAGAGCTTTTTCCCCTGAAAGGAGAAGAGCAAATACAGCCGGCCCGCTTCCGGACATAAGCACAGGGCTTAACTCTAATTTTAAGAGCGCTTCTTTTACACGCCCTACCTTAGAATATTGACTTATTGTTACCTGTTCAAGGCTGTTAAATAATAAACCCGGCTTAAAGACAAGGTTATTTCTAGCCAATGCCGAAGTAAATATTTTAACATTGTAAAGCGGCTTTGTCAACCCTGCAAGATTATCCCAATGTTTGTATATTAAAGGCGTAGAAACATGGATTTTAGGGACAACGAGAAGATGCCAAAGCCTAACTTTTCTCAAATTGTTAAGCGGCTTAATCTTTTCCCCTCTGCCGTAACCAAAGGCAAAGGGCACCTCATAAACAAAGAATGCGACATCGCTTCCGATTTTTCCTGCAATCTCGGCTAATTTAATTTTAGGCAGTTTAAGGCCCCAAAGCCTGTTTAGGCCTAATAAGACAGCCGCGGCATTTGATGATCCTCCGCCAAGGCCAGCGGCAATCGGAATCCGCTTCGTTATACTTATATCTACCCCTTTAAAAGGACAAAACTTACTTCTTAGTATCTTAGCTGCCTTAAAACAAAGGTTATTCTCATCCTTGGGGATATTTTTATTACCGCATTTAATCTTTATTAAATTATCCCTTCGGTTTTTTAGGGTTATTGAGTCCTTAAGGCTTATTCTCTCAAAGACTGTCTTTAAGTTATGGTAATTATCAGGGCGCTTATTGATAACCTGAAGGAATAAATTAATCTTAGCAAAGGAGTGAATAACCAATTTACTTACCGGTTAGCAAGAAAATCTTCTGCGGACTTTTCTATATCAACGTTTGTAAGATTATATTCTTTTAAAAGCTCTAGCGGTTCCCCTGACTGCCCGAATCTGTTTTTTATCCCCATCCGTATAACTTTTGTAGGATAATTCCCGGAGACTACTTCATCTATACTGGAAGCAAGCCCTCCGATAGTAGTATGCTCTTCACAAACAATAATCCCGCGCGTAGTCCGGGCCGCATTAAGTATTATTTCCGTATCAATAGGCCTTAGCGTATGCATATTAATAAGGCGCGCCTTAATGCCTTTATTAACCAGGTTTTCTACGGCCTTAAGAGCCTCTGCTACCATAATCCCACAAGCAATAATTGCAATATCATTTCCTTCGGTTAAAACCTGCGCCTTGCCAAATTTAAATTCACCTTTATTCTCTAACGTAGGAACCTTAGGCCTGCCAAGCCTGATATAAAAAGGGCCTTTATTTTCGGCAGCAGCTTTGATAGCCTCGGCAGTCTGCGGCCCATCGCAGGGAGCAATTATATTCATATTCGGAATAACGCGCATAAGCGCTATATCCTCTAACGCCTGATGGCTTGCCCCGTCCGGCCCTACGGAAATCCCGGCATGGGTAGCTACGATCTTTACATTAAAATTATTATAACAGATGGTATTGCGCACTTGATCCCATGCGCGCCCCGAAGCGAATATAGCAAAGGTAGAAAGAAACACGGTCTTACCGGAAGCAGCTAATCCTGCGGCAGCTGCCATCATATTTTGCTCTGCTACGCCGAAATTAAAGAATCTATCCGGGAATTCTTTGGCAAAAATACCCGTGCGCGTAGAACTTGAGAGATCCGCATCCAAAACTACGATATCTTTATTGATTTTACCGAGCTCAATTAAAGTCTTTCCGTAAACATCTCTCTGGTATAGTTGCTCTGCCATCTTATGTAAGTTCCTTTAGGGCCTTCTGGGACTCTTCTTGCGTTGGAGCGCGGCCGTGAAAATCGCAGACATTTTCCATAAAAGAAACCCCCTTGCCTTTTATAGTATGCGCAATAATTATTGTAGGTTTGCCCTTTATTTTTTTAGCCTCTTTGTAAGCTGATAAAATCTCTTTCATCTTGTGCCCGTTTATCTCTATTGTATGCCATCCAAAAGCGCGCCATTTATCTACTATCGGCTCTAGATTCATAACATTACAGGTTTTTCCGTCGATTTGGAAACCGTTATAATCTAAAATTGCGCAAAGGTTATCGCATTTATAGTGCGCTGCCGCCATGGCTGCCTCCCAGATATTCCCCTCCTGGATCTCTCCATCCCCCATAAGCACATAAACACGGTAATCTTTTCTGTCAATCCTGGCAGCCAGGCTCATACCTAAAGCAACTGATAAACCCTGCCCTAAAGAACCTGAGGCAGATTCTACTCCCGGGGTACGCCTGTCAGGATGCCCCTGTAAAGAAGAACCTAGTTGTCTTAAAGTCAACAGTTTCTCTTCAGAGAAATAACCTGTGCCTACTAAAACAGCATACCATAGAGGGCAGCAATGCCCTTTTGACATATGGAACCTGTCGCGGTCAGGCCAATTGGGGTTTTTGGGATCATGTTTTAATTCAGAAAAGAATAATGCGGCGATAAGATCTGTGGAAGAAAGGCTCCCTCCGGGATGGCCTGACCCTGCCTTGGCAATCATCTGGATAATAAGCAGGCGAATCCTTTTTGCTTTTTGCTCTAAATCATTTATTTTTTCTTGAGTGTATTCCATTTATTCTTAAGGCCCTGAAGCTTTTCCTTGACCTTTTCCTGATCAGGGTTCAATCTTAAAGATTCCTGCCAGTTAGCCAAAGCATCGTCAAAGCCTTTCATCTTAAAATAAAGGTCTCCTAAATGATCGTATATAACCGGATCCGGCATTAAAGAGGCTGCCCTGATTAAAAGCTCTTTTGCTTTTTTAAAGTTGCCTTTTTTATAATAAAGCCAGCCTAAACTATCCAGATAGGCACCGTTATCCGGATCAACCTCAATAGCCTTTTTAATTAAATCTTCGGCCTCTTTAAGGTTTCTGCTCTCTTCTACGTAGGTGTATCCTAAGAAATTAAGCGCTTCAGCATAATCAGGCCTTATTGATATAGCCTTTTTAAGCTCTTTCTCAAAAAGAATCTTTTCTTTAAGCTCTGCGTAAATCACGCCTAGATAAAAATGCATCTCGGGGTCATAAGGGGAAATTTCCGATATAAGCCGGTAGGTGCTTAAAGCCTCTTTTAAATTCCCCTGCCTTAAATACAAAACCCCTAAGCTTTTATATACATCTAAATCTTTAGGGTTAAGCCTTAAAGCGCCTTTAAGCGCCCTCTCGTATTCTTTAGCAGCCAAATCAAGATTCCCTTCTACCAAGTTTAAAATAGCCAATAGTGCATGCGGCTCCGCTGCTTCAGGATTAATCTTAACCGCATATTTTAACTCTTTCTCTGCCCGGCTGATCTCCTTTTTCTTTACCAAGGTTAAAGCCAGGCTAAAATGAGTAAGGTAATTATCCGGATCCAGCTTTAGGGCCTTTTCAAAATCCTTAACCGCCAGATCCGATTCGCCTATATTATCGTAATACAAGGCCATTATATAATGGCTTAAAGAGAGGGAGTCTTTTTTGTTTAAGGCTAGGCAGAGACTCCCGGGGAAAGAAAACAAAAAAAATAAAATCAGAATAATCCTGATAAACCCCGTTACAAACCTTTGCATAGTACTTGACCGCTCTGGTGTTTGCAACGGGGTAGGCTTATTCATCGCTGCTTTTTATCCCCAAGCTCTTTTCTTCAAGTGGCGAAGTTTACGGCGCATCTTTTTCCTCTTGTGCGTCTTAATCTTCTGCTTTTTCCTCTTTTTACCGCAAGGCATATATCCCTCCTAATAAATAACCTTATTCAGCGGATATTCTATAATACCCTGCGCCCCGGCATTTTTTAAAGCCGGAATAATCTGGCGCACAACCTTCTCGTCAATTACGGTTTCTATAGCATACCATCCGTCTTCGGATAGCCCGGATATAGTAGGCTTTTTTAATGCCGGTAGCCGGGAAATTACTTTCCCTAAATCCTTCTTCCTGACATTCATCTTTAAACCTACCTTTTCTTCCGCGGCAATCGCACCTTTTAAAAGCAAAGCAATCTCTTCCATCTTTGATCTCTTCCAGCTGTTTTGATAAGAAATCTTGTTGGCAATAAACTGGGTTGTTGATTCGCAAAGTGTGGCGATCTCAATAAGCTTGTTTGCCCTTAACGAGCTTCCGGTCTCGGTAAGCTCAACGATAGCATCCACTAATCCGGAACTTACCTTTACTTCCGTTGCTCCCCAGCTAAATTCTACATCAGCCTTGATTCTGTTTTTCCTTAAATATTCCTTGGTTACATTGACCAGTTCTGTAGCTATGCGTTTTCCGTTTAGCTGTTTAACAGATTTTATCCCCGAATCAAAAGGCACAGCTAATACCCAACGCACTTTATTTAAGCTCTGCTTGGCATAAGTCAAACCAGTTACCCTGACGACATCAGCTTTATTCTCTAAGATCCAGTCATTACCGGTAATGCCGCAGTCAAGTGCTCCGTCCTGGACATAGCGGGCCATCTCCTGTGCGCGCAATAAAACCGGTTTAATCTCAATATCGTTTATCGAAGGGAAATATGAACGCTCTAAGGGTAAGGATACATTAAACCCCGCTTTCTTAAACATCCGGAAAGTCGCCTCTTGCAGGCTGCCTTTAGGCAGGCCCAATTTTAATATCTTATTCTTTTCCATTGGTTATCCTTTTTAATTCCAATTTTGTCTTCTGGCGGGAATAAACTTTTTTGCTTCTTTTAATCCTTGTTGCCGGGTTTATAACCCAACCCTTTCTTAATTTTACTCTTTTCTCTAACACGGCTAATTATTATAACTATATAGCATTATTTTGTAAAGAGAAAATTTACGGCTTAAAGTTTAAAGCTATGTCAGGTTATAGTTGCAATAATTGAAAAACGGGCTATAATAAAATAATCCTAAAGAAGCAAAAAAGGAAAGGGATCGAATGCTTAAGCTTTTGCGTAACAGAAAAACCGCTAAGAAAATATGGATCGGTTTAGGTATAATTATCCTGCCTGCTTTTATCTTCTGGGGCTTTGGCGGGACAATGCGTGAAAAGGAAGAAAAGAATTATGCGGGAAAGTTACCGGGTAAAAAAATATCGTATTCGGAATTTAGAGAATCGCTCTCTGCCGTAAAGGTAAAGAATATGGCAATTATGCGCTACGGAGAAAATTTCGGCCAGGTATTTAAAGAATCCGACTTAGAGGCACAGGCTTGGCAAAGGTTAGCGCTTATTTATGAAGCTAAGAAACTTAAATTAAAAACTTCTGATAAAGAAGTAGTGGAGAGACTGGAGAGTTACCCGTTTTTTCAACATAACGGCAAATTTGATAACAGGCTATATAACGATATATTACAGTATGTTTTCCGTACCCAGCCGCGCGTCTTTGAAGAACAAACCCGCCAGAATATAACTATATCCAAACTTTTTCAGAGGGTAACTTCCGGAATAACCGTAGATGATCAAGAAGTCCGGGAAGGGTATACCAGGATAAATTCCGCTATAAACCCTAAGTTTAAGTTTGAAGAAAAGAAATTCTTAAACGAAAAACAGGAATTCGAGACAATGGTACTTGAGGAGAAAAAAGAAGAATATTTCTCTAAATTTACCGCGGGCCTTTTAAGATAGACTAAAGCAAAAATTTAGCCTATCTTAATCGCATTTACCGGGCAGGAATCCGCTACTTCCTGAAGGTTACAGCTTGTACATACTTGGACTTTAACATGGGCAATTCCGTCACCTTGAATCTCAAATACCTCAGGGCAAGCCTGTTCGCACAAACCGCACCCTACACAAGTTGAAACGTCAACGCTAACCTTACTCATTATTTCTCCTATCTTTCCAAAAGATTCTCGAACATCTCTTCGTGCGTAATCTCCTCTGACAAGATATGCGTAATAACCTGATAGATAACATGTTCTTTGCCGAAAGTCTTCTTGGCCAGCTTATGATAAACCTCTATCGCCCCTGCTTCAGCCTCGGAAATAATACGGATAATACGGTTGACATCCGCGGTGTTCTTAGGCGGCATTAGATACGGCACATTGGCGTTCTTTTCCAAATCCATAGGATTGGCTATCGGAACATCACCAAGCTTAGTAATCAAATCCGCTAACTCTTCTGCGTGCTCTAATTCATCTTTAGCTAATTTCTCCAGCGCTCCCTTCACACCTTCGTAGTTACGTCCCGAAACTGTCTGGGCCATATACCAGTAAAGGTAATATGCCAGCCATTCATCAGCATAAGCCTTGTTTAAATCCTTCACTAATTCTTTCAGGCTTATATCTGTTATTGCTCTCGCCTGCTTTCCCATATCGCACCTCCCGGTTAACTTACTGCTGCAGTTCCACCTTTAACCCATACTTCTTTATATTATTATCTGCTATATCCTGAATCTTCTTAATCTCTTCAGGATCTTGAAGCAGATGCTTAAACCTGCCCTGAAGCTTTAAATACTCCTCAACAGGTTTAGGAGTAATTGACCGTCGGGCAGAGATTATGCCATTTTCATATTCAATTAAAGGATAAAGACCGGTCTCAACTGCAAGCTTTGCTATCTGCATGGTAAGATTAGTCTCGTGCCTCCAGCCTAAAGGACAAGGCACATGCACCTGGATATACTTTGGGCCTTTTATGGATATTGCCTTTTTAACTTTTCTCTGTAAATCCTGCGGGAAACCGGCGGATGCAGTAGCCACGTAAGGGATGCCATGCGCATTAGCAATTTCAGGCATTGGCTTCTTAGGCCTTAAATTGCCGGATGAGACACTTCCTACAGGGCTGGTAGTAGTATTGGTATCAAAAGGAGTCAGGCCGCTGCGCTGTACTCCCGTATTCATATAGGCTTCATTATCATAACACACATATAGAATATTATGTCCGCGCTCAAGCATACCGGATAAAGCCTGCAGGCCTATATCCGCAGTCCCGCCATCGCCTGCCTGTGCGATAACATTAATCTCATCCCCTTTACCCAAATATTTAATCGCAGACTCAATACCCGATGCAACTGCGGCTGCATTCTCAAATAAAGAGTGTATCCAAGGGATACCCCAACTTGTCTCAGGGTATTTAGTAGAGAAAACTTCCAGACAACCTGTATTATTGGCTACTATAGTATTCGGGCCTGCCGCATCAATAACCAGCCGCGCTGCCATGGATTGGCCGCAACCTGCACAGGCAGTATGCCCTGAATTAAATAAAGTTTTACTCATAGGATTCTTTCAGAAGCTCGGGCTTTAAGTCAATAAACTCTCCCTGCTTCTCTTTGCCGGTTAAGAGCCTAAAGATCTCCTTAATAGATTCTTTAGTGATATCGCGCCCGCCTAAACCCACTATAAAGCTGCTTATTATCTTTGGCTTCTTAAGCTTCCCAAAGAATACCGCTTTTATCTCTGATGCAAGAGGAGCAAAAGAACCCATAGAAAGCGCCCGGTCAACCACAGCAATTTTAGGTATAGTTTTTAAGGCTTCGCAAATCTGGCTTACAGGGAACGGCCTTAAAGAGGTTATCTTAAGTAAGCCGACTTTTCTGCCTTTTCTCCTTAACTCATCTACTGCCTCTTTAATGGTACCGCATACCGAGCCCATAGCCACGATCACGCGCTCTGCATCTTTAACCTGATAACTTTCTATTAAACCATTATAATTGCGTCCAAAGACTTTGGAGAACTCCAAAGTAATTTTAGGTATCAACTCTAATGCTTCTTTATGCGTCTCATTTAATGCAAAGCGTGCCTCGGTATAAAATTCAGGGTCAACTAAAGGCCCTAAAGTAAGAGGATTTTTTACATCTAATTTATAAGGAGGATTATAGGGGGGGAGAAATTTATCCACGTCTTCCTGAGAAGGCATATTGACGGTTTCAACGCCGTGTGTCAGGATAAAACCATCGATGCATACCATAACCGGAAGCATTATAGATTTATCCTCACCTAATTTATAGGCAATAAGATGAAGATCAACTGCCTCCTGTATATTCTCGGCATGAAACTGAATCCAGCCTGAGTCACGCAGGGAGACAACGTCCTGATGGTCATTCCAAATGCTAATCGGAGCGGAGATTGCGCGCGCAGCAGTAGTCATAATTACCGGAAAACGCATACCGGAAATATTATAGAGCACTTCGGCCATAAGAAAGAGCCCTTGAGAACTTGTAGCAGTATAACTTCTAACGCCGCAGGCAACTGATCCTAATACTGTGGAGGCTGCAGAGTGTTCACTCTCAACATTGACAAATTGGGCATTTAATTTTCCGTCGGCAACTATCTGGGCAAGCTCCTCTACTATATGGGTTTGAGGAGTAATAGGATACGCGGATATAACTCCGGGTTTACAGAACTTGACAATTTCAGCTATGGCTTTTGAACCTTCTAAAAATTCCTTCATCCTGTTACAAACCTCCAAATATTCCTGTTACATACAGTTTGTAACAGGATTCATCCTTACCCTTCCTTGACCATTTCAATATCTTTCTTAGGGCAGACCGCTGCACAAAGCCCGCAACCCTTACAGAAATCAGGGTCAAAATCATAGGTATTCTTGCCATTTCCGCTTATACAGGCCTCGGGACAGACAATCAAACACATATTGCAGGCAATACAATCCTTTTTTAAATACTTTGGCCTTAATTCCGTACGCCACGGACCGGTCTTATTATTCCTGCTTGATTGTGGCTTACAAACTAGCGGACCGAACATAATCAAATCCTTCCTTTGCTGCTTTAATGTTTACTTCTTGTAGTTTCTGGTTAAATCGATGCTCAATTGCCGAATTCAAGTTATCCAAAGTCAACTCTTCTGTAACCGCGCAAAAAGCTCCCAGCATAGTAGTATTTCCCAGAGGCCGCCCTATATGCTTTAAGGCAATTTCATTTGCAGGAACTATAAAAATCCTCTGTTTAGCCATAAGTTTCAAAACCTCCAGAGTATCATCCTTGGCATTAATAATAGCAACCCCGTCATCCTTTAGCCCTGAAAAACAATTAAATCCGCGAATAAGGGTATGGTCTACTATTAACAAATAATCAGGTTCATATATCTGGCTGCGTGATCGCACGGGATTGGAATCTACGCGCACAAAGGCATTCATCGGAGCGCCCATACGGGCAGCGCCAAAGCTAGGAAAGGCATACGGATACATCCCTTTTAGAAAATAAGCATATCCTAATAAAGAAGCAGTAGTTATTGCCCCTTGGCCTGCGCGGGCGTGTATACGGATCTCTTTCATTATTCTTAAATCCCTCAAGAGTTAAAAACGTTCAAGCATGATATAACCTTTACTGCATCTTGTCAAATAATTTATTTTTAGAAGTTCTTCCTGATAAATTCTGAAACCTCTAAAAGGAGCTTAAATACCTTATCCGCCTTTTGCACAGAAAAAGTACCTAGCCCGCAGGCAGGAGAAATAATCAATCTTGACTTAATTAATTCCTCGTCTATCCCTTTATTAACTAAACTGCCTATTCCCTGGCGTATTTTACGTATTAGAATTTCCGTATTCTCCTCTCCTGAAAACTGCTGGGTCGGCACAATACCCCAGCAAATAATCCCTCCTCTGCCCAAAAAACCTTTAAGGGTATCGGCATAAAGCACAAATTTATCTTGGTAGCCAAAAGCATCAAAACTTATGAGATCGATATTGTGGTTTTCGGTAAAGATAGACCAGTCAGTATTCCCGCAGCAATGCACCCCTAAAAGGACATCATCTGCCTTAAGTCCTTCGGTAAACTCGCTAATGCCGGCAATTACATCGTCTCTATTTAGCGGTGTATAAGCTGAACCAAAACAGGAAAGGTAAGGCTCGTCGATAAAAAGAATTATTTTCTTACCAAATGGCCTAAAAGTTTTAATCTGCCAGCGCGCTTTAAAATTAAGCCCCTTTAGAACTGCCTGCATAAATACCTTATCATGCATAAGCGCAACTCCATTTTTATCATTAAAAGCAGCGCTGAAAGTAAAAGGCCCGGTAATCTGAATTTTAATATATTTTATATCCCGGCAACATTCTTTTTCAAGCCTGCGCTTAAAAGCATAAAGCCCCGATGCATAATCTTGGCTTATCTTAAAATATTCAACATCTGCAGCGAGCACTTTTTCATAAAAAATCTCCAGATTATCTCTGTTGCCTAACGGGAGATTTTCGCTAAACTGCACGTTCATCCCTTCGCATTTATCCTTTTGCGGCAGCTGCGGCCAAAAAGGAATACCTGGCACGTACTTGAATATTAAATCCAAAGCAGACTCAGCATCCTGATGCGGAAGGCTGCCTATACCGGTAGCTAATCCTTTTAAATTATCCATACTATCATTCCAGGTTTAAGCCCTTTAATCTGGCCTTTGAAAAACGGTTGCCGCTAAATACCACCATGCCGCTTCTACTAATAACAAAATATGTAGGAACCCCTAAGACATCGTAACTACTTGATACCCGGGTATCGGAATCAAGCAGAACTGTAAGACCTACACCCCCCAGCCCTTTTATGAAATTACTGACTTTATATGCCGGCTCTCCTACGTCTATAGTCAATAACTCAATACCGAGACCTTCCAGTTCCTCCCGGTCATCCTTTAAAGACCTTAACGCTATCCTGCAATAAGGGCACCAGGTAGTCCAAAACATTAAAAGAACTGCTTTTTTCCCTTTATAATCGCTTAAAGAAAACTGATTGCCGTTAATATCACTAAGTTTAAAATCCGGCGCCGAGGATTGATTTTCAGAGATCACCGCCCTGTCATAAACATTACATCCCGATGTTAGGGCAATAAGAAAAACCAATACAAATAAAAACCTCATGTATTTCATAAACCGACTAAAATCTCCTTATCCCGGTATATATAAAATAGGCCCCCGTAGCTAACAAAATTACCCCTGCCAACCTCTGAAAATATACCATCCACTTACCTGACTTGGGTAAATTA